>CALVPO010000064.1 GCA_944351345.1 uncultured Bacilli bacterium
AAAGCAATAAGGCTAATTACAATAGCACCACCATATAAACATAAATTTAATGTTCTTAATTTTTTCTTATCCATAATTGACCTCCACAAATTAGTTTTTATCGGCTCTTTTTCTTATTACTGTTAAAAAGCGTATCCCATACTCAAGTGCTAATAAAAATAAATAAAAACCTAACCATATAGCAAAACTTATCCATTTTACATCTGTTGTATTTTCTGCTCCACTTCCATCAACTTTTCTAAAAAATAAAAATATACTAACCCCTAAAAATAATACAAATTGAATAGTCTGGAAAACTCTCCATTTATTAATCTTCATAAAGCATCCTCCATTATATAATTTTATTTTCAAATCGTTATTTTCTGTTGTGCCAATTATATCATTAAAACAAAAAATAATCTATACTATTGGAGAATATTGAAATTATAATATTGAAAGTATATTAATTTTAATATATAATATTTATAGAAAGAGAACGAAGTTCGTAACTTGTATGTGATTCGCTCCAAAAGATAAAATCGTCGCACCAAGCGATGTTAATGATTAAATCAACGCAAGTTGATTTTTTTATTGCTATTGTAAAGAAAGGTGTGATGTGGTATGATAAAAGTCATAAAGAAAAAAATCAATATGAGTGATGAACTCAAAACCAAAATTGATTGGTCTTGCAGATTCGCTAAGCAGAAATATAAAATATACGAAGGTTGCTTACGAATTGTTGAACATACTAATCTAGCGTATGTTGAACCACATAAGGTTATTATAAATAACCGATTATATTTGTTCTTTAATGAACAGAAATATTTTTATATAGGGTGTAAATGGTAAAATAAAATGTAGGAAATCGGTAAAAATAAAATCCCACTGGCTGAATTATCAGAGTACATTGCAAGGCATTAAATTGATTGAGAGTTTAGATACTCCCACAATATTGGTTATTTTTGGTGTGTAATAATCAATTAAGTCAAAGGTGTCCTTGTAATGTGACACCTTTTTTGGTGCCTTTCATTACTAAAGAAAGGAGAATGATAATTATGGATAATGAAAGGAAAATCGCAGGAGTTTATATTCGTGTATCAACTGAAGATCAAGCACGAGAAGGATTCAGTTTAGGAGAGCAAGAAAAAAAGTTGCTTCAATTATGTAATTTTAAGGAGTTAGAAGTTTATAAAGTCTATAAGGATGCCGGTATATCTGCAAAAGATATGGAACATAGACCACAGTTTCAAGAAATGCTACAAGATATGAAAGAAGGAAAAATTAATTATATTGTTGCTTATAAATTAGATAGAATAACTCGTTCAGTTCGTGATTTAGAAGAATTAATAACAGTTTTAGAACAATATAACTGTTTTCTACTATGTGATAGAGATGATGTTAATACCTCTACTGCTAATGGTAGATTCTTTGTAAGAATGCTTACAGTATTATCTCAATTAGAAATAGAAATTGTATCAGAAAGAACTAAATTTGGATTAAATGGAGCCATTAAATCAGGTCATATTCCAGGGCAAAGACCATTTGGCTATACTAAATCAGAAGATAAGAAAATGATTGTTGATAATGCAACTCGTCCATATGTAGAAAAAATATTTGATATGTATTTAGAAGGAAAGAGCTTTCAACAAATTGCTAACTATTTTAAAGAAAATAATATCTATCCTAAAAAGAAATGGAGAGATACAACTATTCAAAAGATAATTGATAATAAAATCTATATGGGAGATTATGAACAATATAAACGAATTGGCAAACAGGAAAATCTAGAACCTATCGTGTATATGAATGTAGTTGAACCTATCATATCTCGTGCTAAATGGGAAGAATGTCAAAAACAAAAAGAAAGAAATCAAAGAACTTATACAAGAGATAGAATTTATACCTTTTTTCAAAGACTTAAATGTCCCAGTTGTGGTCGTATTATGAAATGTAAAGGGTCTGGTGGCACTAAAAGAAAATATATGTACTACACTTGTGAACATTGTCATGTTAACTTTAACGAAAATTATGTAGAAGCATTATTAGAAAATTTTATCTATGATTTATTGGAATACGATATGGCTGTTAAAAAATTCTTCTTACCTATTTTAGAAGATAAAAATAATAAAATTGATACAACTATCATTGACAAAGAGATAAGAACTTTAGAAAAACAAAGAGATAGAATTAAACAAGCATATATTAAAGGCATTGTTGAAATGGAAGATTTTAAAGAAGATTATAAACTAATTGAAGATAAACTTTTTAATTTAGAAAGTAAAAAGTTAGAACTAATTAATTTAGAAAATTTTAACTACTCACCACACGAATTACTCGCAGAAAGAGATTTAGAAAGAGAAAAAATGATAAGACTTGATACCTTAAATTCATTATTAAAATCAAAATGGAATGATATGGATAAGTCTGAAAAACAAGAATTTATATCAAAATTTATTGATACTATTGAAATCAAAAAAGATAGTAAAGGTAATTTAATTCTTGAAAAAATTAATTTTAGAAATGGATTTATTAAAGAATTATTAAAATTTTATAACGCAGGAATATTTGATGTTGCAGTTCCTGTTATGATTGGTGATAATGAAGAATGCATCAAAGGTGGTAGAATGACTGAAGACGAATTAAATAAATATTTAACCAAAATGAATGAACATTTTGAAACATCTTTTTATGAAATGTATGAAACAATTGATAACGAAACTAATGAAGTTATTTTGGAATATCAACCAAAAGATGATGAAAAAATCATTAGATTTGTAGCACTAACTAATACAAATAGCTTTCCAATATCAAAAGAAAATATTAAAGACAGATATGGAATTGTAAGTTATAAAACAAATACAATATTAGAAAATTAGAAAGGAATTGATTAAATTATGAATATTGAATATACAAAAGTTGGAGATTATTTATTACCAAATTTAGTAATAGATAATAAAAATTATGAACAAATAAATAAGTATGGTTATTTAAGATTAGATTATATTAAGGAACACAAAAAAGGATTATATAAAACACTTTTAATGAAAAATGAATTAACAAATCATCTTCTTTCAGTAAGTAAAGAATGTGAAAATAGATATAATATTCTAATGAATAATTATATTAAAAATGATAATAAACTATCTGAAAAAAATAAAGAAGCTAATCAAATGGAATGGATACAATTGATGAATAATTATAAAAATATGGCTGAAGAAATAATATTAAGAGAATTAATCTGTGTTTGATTATGTCTATAAGCAAGCAACGGATCTTTACTCCCACCACCAAAACCCAATATATTGCATGCTAAACCTTAAGTATGGCAACAACATCAATTTGGAGTATAAAAAATAATTTAAAACAGTCATTAAATTATATCATCAATCCAGAAAAAACTATCAATAAAGATTATGGTAAAGAATCATATAACTATCTTGAAATAAGTACTACTGAATATAATTTTAAAAATGAAAAAGTATGTTATGTTAGTTCTTTAAATTGTTCGGAAGATAACCCTTATGAAGATATGAAATTTACAAAAGAAAGATTTGGAAAAACAGATGGTATTTTAGCATTTCATGGATATCAGTCTTTTAAGAAAGGAGAAGTATCTGCAGATGTTGCCCATGAGATTGGAGTTAAGTTTGCAGAAGAGATGTTTGGTGATTATGAAGTGGTTGTTTCTACACACCAAAATACAAATCATATACACAATCACTTCATACTAAATTCTGTTTCATTTAAGACTGGTAAAAAATATAACAACAACAGAACTAATTTAGCAAAGTTAAGACAAATATCAGATTCCTTATGTGCTGAATATGGTTTATCTGTTTTAGATGAAGATATAGGTTATAAAAGCACCTATAATCATAAAGTATTAGACACTGATTATTATAAAACATTAAAAGAAGATTTAGATAATGTAATTAGTTATTCAATAACACTTAAACAAGTTATAGAACGATTAAAAAAGTTAGATTATCAAGTTTATTCTCGTAATGGTATTATAACTATTTATAGGAATGGTAAAGATAAAGTTAGAATTGAAAAAGCATTTGGTGATGATTATTCAATAGATAATATAAATAAAAGATTATATTTGTCTAGACAAATTATATTTAAACCAATATTACAAAGAACTATCTTTGAAGAATATTCTAAAACTAATAAAACTCGTAAAGGAATTTATGGACTATATTTATATTATTGTTATTTATTAGGTGTATTTTCAAAGAATCACCCTAAACAATATCTTCCATATTCAATTAGAAAAGAAATTGCTAAACTAGATGAGTATTCTAATCAAATGAGATTTATGGCAAGTAAAAATATTGAAACTAAAGAAGATTTAGAATATTTTCCAAGAACTAACTATGAAGAGTATAGAAATCTAATGGGTAAAAGAGAAAATCTATGGAAACGATATAATAGAGCAAAATCAGAAGAAGATAAATCTAAAATACTAACTGAAATAAATGATATACAACCTAAAATAAAAGAACTTCGTAAATATGATAAATATTGTAAAGACATATTTAAAAGATCAGAGTCTATACAAAATAATCTTAATAATTTTGATAAAGATATTCAAAAAGAAAAAGACAATTCTAAGTTAATATGACTTAAATTGTCTTTTTAATAATATTATTTTACCAAGAGCCGCCACCGCCACCGCCGGAGCCGCCTCCAGATGAACCTCCACCTGAAGATCCCCCACCGCCACTTGAGGATCCACTAGAAGAACTAGATGGACTTGACGACATAGCACTTTGAGCAGAAACCATAGTAGAATTCATAAATGTTCCAAAAGAAGAAACATCAAAACCATTAGAACTATCATACCAAGATGGAGCTTGTAATGATATTGATTCAAATTTTTTAATCCACTTATCAGATACACCTAAAACATAAGTATATGGTAGAATATCATAAAAATAATTTGGATTTTGCATAACTAATGCTTCTAATCTTTCTTTTTCTACAGTTTCCAAAAAGTTTTTAAATCCTTTTAATTTTCCTAGCATTTCATTACCATACTTTGTTCTTTTTGGAAGATATACTAGACACAATATCATTCCTAACACACATATTATTCCTACGACATAACCAATTAGATATGATATATCTTGAGTTATTGCGGGTAATACCATAAATGTCCAAGGCATTCCACCAAATCCCAATCCCCAAATTAAACCAAATATTTTAACTGGAATAGGTGTCTTACCAAATAACATTCTAAATAACACCGAAAAACCAATACCTGGAAAAAGTAATGCAAAAATTAATGTTTCTGGTTGGCCATAATTAAATATTGGCGGTATTGTAATCAAACAATAGGTAGCAATAATCATTAAAATAATTAGAAATTTTTTGTTTGTAGCAGATTTTTCAAATATTTTATCCATATTTTGTTTGTTGTTAACATTATGCAATATTCTATTATTTGTTATATAGAAATTATTGTATAGCATTTTATCTGTAACTTCTGTTCTATCATATTCAAACAATCCATCCATAAACCATTGTTCATTTACATTTGTTCCATCATAATCTTTCAATTTTTTTATTAAAAACTTATTTTCTCTATTTAGTTTATTAATTGAAGATTTAAGGCCGTATTGTTCATAATCAATTGGAGTATCAATATTTTTATAAATGTCTAACATATTTTCATAATACTTAATTTTTTTAGAATTTGGATTATTTATTCTTTCTTCATTTATTTTATTTTGCAATTCAATTATTTTTTGATTAGCACTATTTTTTGAATCTTGATTTAAATTTATCTTTTCAGAATTTAAATCAATTTTTTTGTTATTAATTTCAAGATATCCCTTATTTGCTAAAAATATTAATAATGATGTTATATCTTTATTTTCAGCCTTACCTTTATATAAAAAACCAACATCTAAACTATTTAATCCTTCCGGCGGATAAAACTCAACCGTTTCTATAACTTGATCATCACGACCAAATTTATACCACAATAATATTGCTATTACTAAAAATATAACAGGAATTAAGAACATAATATAATCCATTATATTTATATTTAGCCCTGCACCTACAAAATATCCTTCAGGCAATTCACATCTAACAGTTAGTGCTTGTCCAACACTAAGAACACCATTATAGCTTCCTGTTATTTTGTTTCCACTAACATTATATTTAACTTTACTATTATCTGTTGAGCCTATATTTCCTGATGAAAAACCTAATTTACCGGAATCAAAGTCTTTAGGCATGGTAATTGAAAAAGTTATATTACCAATGACTGTGTCCCACTCATTTCCAATTATATTATAATATAATTCATCATAATTTTTCGCGGGATCTTTTCCTAAATTATATGTATATTTAATGACATATTTTTGCTCACCAGTTAACGTGCGATTAGCAGAGCCAATTTGTAATTTATAATTACCATTTTCTCTAGATGTTGTATACTCATTATCAACACTAACATTTGTCACTTGAGTACGATTAGTTGATGTTGTACCATCTAATCTTGTAATTGTATTTTTTAATGGAATAGTTCTAAATATTCCATGTTTTGAAACATTGAAATATGCTGTAATTGTTTCAGTTATATCAAAAGTATTATTTTCATTAACAATAATATTAATATCATACTTATCAATAACATAATCGTAAGAACTATATTGATAATTTTTACTAGGTGTTAAACTGGATGAATTGATTGTTCCTGATGAATTAGTAGTACCACTTATATTAATTGATAAACGATAATAATATATTTCATTAATACTATGTTCCCCTAAAATACTTAAATTAGACATTTGATTAAAATTGCTAGTTCCTGAAATTGCTGTTCCTGAATTATACCCTTGCGCTATTAAATTATAGTTTGAATCATAATAATAAGCTGTTGAAGTATAACTAATAGTATCGCTAGAACTATTAGCAACTACACCTGTTAATCCAAATGCTTGAGTAGAAGTGGAAGAATAATTCCTAAATGAAATACTTGAGAATGATAAACTTCCAACTTCTAAATTTTGTGTATTATCAATACTTACATAAGATGTTTGTTTAGTTAGTGCATAAGTATTTAATGGGTAAGAAAATACTAGAGATAGTGCAATTACAACAAATAAAGAAATTCCCTTAATGATTCTTTTCATTGTATCCTCCATAACTATAATTCAACTTTTACATTTTCTCTTTCATTTGCACTTGCTTCAAACATTGCTTTTGATTTGTAACCAAACAATCCTGCAAAAATATTACTTGGGAACATTTCAACTTTATTATTATAAATTCTAACAACGCCATTGTAATATTTTCTTGAATTAGCAATATCATCTTCAACTTTTGTTAATTGTTTACTTAAATCTTTGAAATTTTCATTTGCTTTTAAATCAGGATAAGCCTCTGCTAAGGCCATAATCTTGTTAATACCACTAGATAATTGTTCATTTGTCTTAATTTTCTCTTCATCAGACATTTTATCATAAGTACTGTTTCTTAATTCTACAACTTCTTTTAAAGTATCTTTTTCGTGCTTAGCATATCCTTTAACAGTTTCTACTAAATTAGGAATTAAATCCCATCTTTTCTTTAGATAAACATCCATAGTAGAAAAAGCCTCTTTTACTTTATTATTTAGTTTCACAAAACTATTATATAGAGCTAAAGCATAAATGACAATCAAAATGATAATTGCAATGATAATGTAAATCCACATAATTTCACCTCCTATTGTAATTTAATTTTATCATATTTCTGTTTTTTTTAATATATTATCGAGCAATTTTCTTTCAAAAGCATTGTAATAATTTTAATATCTGCTATAATTTATTTAGTTGATTTAATCCATCTTGGGAGTATAATTTTACGAATATAAGAAAAGTTATCGCTCCATTTGAAGACAACTTACGGACTGTAAGAAGTTCGTAAGTTTTTATTTTATATAAATATTAAACTTTAATGTTCTCTTTCTAGGAAGGAGGACATTTTTTATGCT
>CALVPO010000065.1 GCA_944351345.1 uncultured Bacilli bacterium
AGAAGAGAAAAAATTCTTCAAGCTGAAGGCGAGAAAAAATCCAGTATCCTAATTGCTGAAGGTGAAAAAGAAAGTGCAATCTTAAGAGCAGAAGCAGACAAAGAAGCTAAAATTAAAATGGCTGAAGGTGAAGCAGAAGCATTATTAAAAATAAAAGAAGCGGAAGCCCAAGGAATAGAACTATTAAAAAATGCTAAAGCAGATAAAACTGTAATAGCTCTTAAGAGTCTAGATACAATGACAAAAGTAGCAGATGGTCAATCAACTAAAATAATAGTACCATCTGAACTACAAAACATAGCATCTCTAGGTGTATCATTATCAGAAATAATGAAAAAAGAAGAACCTAAAAAAACTAAGTAATAATTATTATTACATGTCTATATAAAAAGATATATCAATCAAGATATGTCTTTTACTTTTTTTAATAAAACAGTGTAAAACAAGCAATAAAACCAAAATCTTAGTAGATATTTAACCTATCTTCTGTTATAATTATTATAGTAAGCAGGTGATAGTAACACTATGAATCAATTAAATAATAAAAATGATAATATAATAAAGAAAATAATTAATAAATATACTAGTAATCCTAAAATAGAACTTACAATTAATATAATAATTATAATAATTTTAGTATTACTAATAAGAATTTTTAAAGGACCAATATCAATATCTACAGATCATAGTACTCTAAATTATGATATATCTATAAATACTAGTAAAGTAGATAAATTTACAGTAAATGAAGATTATAAAAAAACATTAATTCCCATTTTCTTATATAAAGAAGATTACACTTCAAATGAATATAATCTTCATACTAACACTTATTTCACTAAAGAAGATAACTATCAATTAAACTTAGATATATCTAAGTGCTATAAAAATGATAATGAAACTGATTGCTTACAAGATTATGACAATAAAACCAAAATAGATTATGATAAAAATAATTTTGATTTAATAATAAAATCTACAGATAATAATAAAATTACTTATCAAGGAAAATTTACTAATAACATAACAAAATATTTACCGAATACAGGTAATTATGATTTTATAATAGATGGAACTGTTGATAATACAGACCTTAAAATAGAATTTTCTGTAAATATATTTAATTAATATGAGGGATAATTATGTTAAGTGTAAAAAATAATACCAATACAATTATAATAAAAAATTCTAGATTTATTTGTTTATTATATCAAGTAAATAACATTGAAGAAATAAATAAATATCTAGATGAAGCTAAAAAAACATATAAAGATGCTACTCACTATTGTTATGCTTATATAATAGATAATATATCAAAATGCTCAGATGATGGAGAACCAAGCAATACAGCAGGTTTACCAATGCTTCAAGTATTAAAACATAATAATTTAAATAATGTTTTATGTATAGTAATAAGATATTTTGGAAAAATATTATTAGGAGCAGGTGGACTTGTTAGAGCATACAGCAAAAGTGTAACAGAATGCTTAAAAGATCATATTGTAAATCTGGAAGAAGGATATAATATAACAATCACTTTTGAATATTCTAATTTAAAACAAATAAATTATATTCTAAAAGATACTAATATACTAAATAAAGATTTTAAAAATAATATAACTTATAATTTAAATGTAAAAAATAATATATATAATGAATTAAAAAAATCAAATCTATGTACAATAATAACTAATAAAAATATCTATTTATAGTATATTAATAATTACTTGTATTATTCATAAACAAAAAAATAATTCTTACCAAATATTAATATATTTTTGGAATATTTTTATAAGTATTAGTTAGCTTTTTCTTCTTATAATAATAATGTAATCTGTTGAACAAACGTGATTAAAAGGAGATGTAATTTATGTTTAATAAGAAAAAGCTTGCTATGTTATTATTGCTTCTTTTAACAAACATAATATTACCTTTAAATGTTTTTGCTTATTCAGATTATATTTTAGCAGGTGGTCAAAATATCGGTATAGAATTAGACTCTAAAGGAGTAATAATTGTAGGTACTTATGAAGTAGATAATGATAATCCTGCTGAAGACGCTAATTTAAAAGCAGGGGATAAAATAGTTGGTATCAACAATCAAGAAGTATCTTCTATTACAGAAATGATTGAAGCAATCGAAAATTCAAATAATAATAATGTAATAACAATAAATTACATTAGAGCAAACGAAGAAAAAACAACCGAATTAGAATTAATCAAAGACAAAGATGAAATTTACAAAACAGGATTATATGTAAAAGATAGTATAAGTGGAGTAGGAACATTAACTTTCATTGATCCTAACACCAAAATATATGGAGCTCTAGGACACGAAATAATAGAAAAAACTACTGGTCAAAAATTAGAAATAAAAGATGGTAAAATATATTCTTCTACAGTAACAAGTATAACACCATCAAATGAAGGAAATCCTGGTGAAAAAAATGCAAGATATGATACCAATAATATATTTGGTAATATCACTGAAAATAGCACGTCTGGAATATTTGGAAATTATACAAGTAATATACCTGATTCAAAATTATATAAAGTAGCCAAACCAGATGAAACAAAGTTAGGGAAAGCCTCCATCCTAACAGTAACATCTGGTGAAGACGTAAAAGAATATGAAATTAATATTTTAAAAATTAATAAAAACGATCAAGGAGTAAAAAATATGTTATTTGAAATAACAGATAATGAACTTTTAAAAGTAACTGGTGGAATTGTGCAAGGTATGAGTGGAAGTCCTATAATCCAAGGTGATAATATAATCGGTGCCGTTACCCATGTAGTTGTTGATGACTGTACAAAAGGTTATGGTATATTTATAACAAACATGTTAGAAGAAGCAGAGAATTAAGGCTATTATATAAAATAGTCTTTTTCTATTAATTATTACTAAAGATAATTTGTATTAATAAATGTTTTATGTTAAACTATAACTATAGAAAAAGGTGAAGTTTAATGAAAAAAGTTATAGTAATATTAGGACCAACAGGAGTAGGAAAAACAAAATTATCAATAAGTATTGCAAAAAAATATAATGGCGAAATTATAAATGCTGACTCTATGCAAATATATAAACATTTAGATATAGGTACAGCTAAAATAACTGAAGAAGAAAAAGAAGGTATACCTCATCATCTATTTGATATAAAAGAAGTAAATGAAGATTATTCGATATATGATTATCAAAAAGATTGTCGTAATAAAATAGAAGAAATAGTTAATAGAGGGCATATTCCTATTATAGTAGGTGGAACAGGACTCTATATAAAAAGTGCTTTATACGACTATAAATTTAGTACTCAAACGACAAATAATAATTATAATAGTAATTCTACAGAAGAATTATATAATAAATTAATTAAACTAGATAATAAATGTATTGGAAAAATAGATAAAAATAATCGTCAAAGAATTATAAATGCTCTAAATTTCTTTTTAACAAATAATAAATCTATAACTGAAAACGTTACTAATAAAATATTATACGATGCTATCTTTATAGGAATTACTACTAACAGGAATACTCTATATACTATAATTAATGAAAGAGTAGATAAAATGATTACCCAAGGTTTAATAGATGAGGTAAAATCATTTTATATAAAAAATATAAAAACCAAACCTTTAACCAGTGGTATAGGATACAAAGAATTATACGCATATTTTGATAAAAAAATTAATTTAGAAGAAGCTATCGATTTAATAAAAAAGAATTCAAGACATTATGCTAAAAGGCAATATACTTTTTTTAATCATCAATTACCAGTGACATGGTTCAATACTGACTATGATAATTTCAATAATACTATTAATGAAGTAAGTAAATATATAGATAAAAATTTAAATATATATTCTTAATAATGCTATACATTTTTTTACTAGTTGGTTGACATATACTTGACATATATTTTATACGTGATAAAATATAAATAGGAGAGGATAAAAGATGAATACAATAGAAAAAATAAATTTAATTTTAAAGAAAACTAATATATCTAAAGTAAATTTAGCAAAGTATTTAGGCGTGTCAAGACAAATGGTCTATAATTATCTAGATAGTAATGATTTAAATAAAATGCCTGCAGAAAAATGTCAATTACTTTTTAGATTATTGGAAGTAAATAATTGTGACGAGATAGTAAAAAAAGAGTTAACAGATGAATATTTACAAAGTGTATCTAATAAAATTTTTAATTATAGAAGAGTGCCTAGTAAAAAAGATGAAATTATAGAATTATCAGGTCTAAAAAAAGAAGAACAAGAATTAGTATCAGATATGTTTTTCCTTATAAAAGAAATGCTTAATGAAGATAAAACAAAAGATAGTTATACTACTTTAGTATATTGTTATCACTTTCTTCAATCTCTCTCTTCGATGAAAGAACTTAAATATATGTTAGGTTATGTTGCCAAAAGTGGAGGATATATAAAACCAGATGTGTTTGATTTTGATGAAGAACAACAATATAATTTTGAAAGTATTATGTATTCAGCTATGACACTATATACCAACGGAGGAGCTTCTCAAAGCAAACTAGATAAATCTCACAAACGTTGGGAAGCAATATTAGAACGCAAAAACGAAGAAAAACTATCGCGTACCCAAGAATTGAATACTGCTAAGGTACAAGCTTTAAGAGAACTTGGATATGATGAAATAAATGAAAAAAATGCATCAGAAGTATTTGATAAAATAGCAGAAATTCAAGCAAGAAATTTTAATTGATTAATTAACAAATAATAAACATTTATTCTAAATAATATGATTGATTAGCATTTAGAAATAAATTACAAAAGAAGATTAATTATTATATAAGATAAAAATAAGGATAAATTTGTTTTATCCTTTTTTTTTATTATTTTTTGATATGTAATTGGTTAATTATGGTAAAAAAGTAGTCATATATGCTATAATTATATTGACACAAAAAAGATTATTTATGTAGTATACATGTGATTTTATTCAATATTGTAATTTGTTTTTTAGTTTATTTTAAATATTAAATATAAAAATTATAATTTGAAAACTAAGAAAATTAATATTCTTTTTACTTGTGGCAGTATTTAATTATAAATTATCTAATATTAATAAAATGATTAGTAAAGGTGGTGTTATATTATGTATAATAACAAATACATAGTAGGTCTTGATATTGGAATATCATCAGTAGGATGGGCTTTATTGGCACTAGATGAAAATGATAATCCATATCGTATAATTGATGTTGGGAGTAGAATTTTTACTCCAGGCGAAGAATCTAGTGGAGATAGTAAAGCAAAAACAAGACGAGAAAAAAGAGGCGCAAGAAGAATATCACGAAGAAGAGAATTTAGAGTAGATAGAGTGAGAAATTTATTATATGAAAATAATTATTTAAAAGGTAAAATAAATGCAAATGCTGTAGTTTCTGAAAAAAGTCTTGAATTAACACAAATATATAACAATATGATAAACAATTATTATAAAGAAAACAACACAAATCCATATATACTAAAAGTAGAGGCATTAAATAGAAAATTAACAAATGAAGAACTATCTATAATATTAGTTCACTACGCCAAAAAAAGAGGATACAAATCGAATAGAGAAGAGTCAACTAACGATAAAGAAGCAGGTAAAGTATTAACTGCAATTAAAGAAAATCAAAAAATAATGAAAGATAATCATTATGAAACTATATCAGAAATGTATATAAAAGATCCAAAATTTAAAAATAAAATAAAAAATGGTCCTGATGATTATAAAATATCTGTTACCAGAGAAATGTATGAAGAGGAAATTAATAAAGTATTAGATACTCAAATTAAATTTGGGCTTATTAATAATGAATTTAAAGAAAATTATATAAATATTTGGAAAAGTCAAAGACATTATTCAGAAGGTCCTGGATATTATTATAAAATAATAGATGGAAAAAAAGAAAAAATAAGATCACCTTATGGTGGTAATCTAATTGAAAAAATGGTTGGAAAATGCAAATTTGATGATAATCCTAGAGCACCAAAAAGAGCATTAAGTTCAGAACTCTTTGTAGGTTTATCAAAATTATTAAATTTAAGATATAAAGTAGATGATAATGACTATATAAGTCTAACCAAAGAACAAATAAAAGAAATATTAGACCAAGCTAAAACAAAAAAAGAAATTAAATATAATTTAATTATTAAAATAATTGGGTGTGATAATGTAAAATTTAAAGGATTACAGTTGTCAAAAAAAGAATATGTAAAAGTAATAGAAGAATTAAAAAAGAAATTAGATATATCTGAAAAAATTGATATTAATTCTTTAACTAAAGAAGAGAAAAAAATATATGATGAGTTATATAATAAAGCAGTGTATAATAAAAAATTATTTGAATTAGAAGGCTATCATAAATTAAGATTAACATTTGAAAAATGCTATGGGAAAGAAGAATGGAATAATGTTAAAGATAATGTAGAAGTATTAGATGAATTAGCTAGATTATGTACTAATTATAAAACTAATGATGATATAAAAAGTGCAATAGATAATTCAGAAATTATTCCTAAAAAATATAGTGATATGGAATTTATTGAAATATTGCCTAACTTTAAGGATCATTTAATGCTATCAACAGAATTAATAAATAAATTAATTCCTATAATGTTTGAGGGTAAAAATTATGATGAGGCTATGAAAGAACAAAATCATTCTCATTATGACACAAATTCTAATAATGTAAAATATGATTTATTATTACCTATTAATAGTGTTAGTACTATAAAAAATCAAAGGGTAATTAGATCTTTATCTCAAGCTAGAAAAGTATTAAACGCTATTATAAAGAAGTATGGATTACCTAAAATAATTAATATTGAAACTGCTAGAGAGCTTGCGAAAACTGTAAAAGAAAGAAGAGAAATAGAAAAATATCAATTAGAAAAAAAGCAAGAAAATGATAAAGATAAACAGTTTTTAGTAGATGCAGGAATTTTTCCTTCTATTGATAGGGTTACTAGTCACGATTTATTAAAATATAGATTATGGAAAGAACAAAAAGAATGTTGTAGTTATAGTCAAAAGAAAATAAATTTACTTGAATTATTTGATAATAATGTTGTTCAAATAGATCATATTTTACCTTATTCTAGAACATTTAATGATAATTATTTAAATAAAACTTTAGTATTAACAAAAGAAAACCAAGATAAAGGAGATAGAATTCCTTATGAATGGTTTGGAAATACAGAAAAATGGACTAATTATGAAAGTTTTATTAATAGTTTAGCTATACCGTATAAAAAGAAAGACAACTATTTAATGAGAAATTTAGATTTTGATACTGCAAGAGCTATGCGTGAACAGAATCTAAATGATACGAAATATATAAGTAGAGAGCTAGCTTCTATTATAAAAGCATACTTAAATGTTGAAAAAGTAAATATGTATTCAGGTAATTTAACTGCTAAATTAAGAGCGAGATGGGGATTCAATAGACTTACTCATAGTTATATTTCTAAAAATTATTTAATGCCAAGTGACATGAAACAAGATGTAAAAAAGGATAGAGATAATCATTTACATCATGCTATGGATGCTTTAGTAATAGCATCAATAACACCATCTTTAGAACAAAAAGTAACATTATATGAAAAATTTAGTAGATATATTGATGGACTTACTGAAAAACAATTAAAAAATTTGTCAGAAGAAGAAATCAAAAGCAACAATACTATATATTATAACGATGAAACTGGGGAAG
>CALVPO010000066.1 GCA_944351345.1 uncultured Bacilli bacterium
TACTTTTCAAGAATTTTTTGATAAAATAAAAGATAAAGATCGTTTATTATCTCTATCTAGGCTGTAAATACTAACATTTTAGTTATTCTAGTTTAAAAGATGTATTTTCTTCTAAGTTATTGAATGAATTTAGAGGTAATAATATAGTTTTAGTGGCTTTTTTATTTTCAAAGATAGTGTTTTCATGCATTTCTAATTTATATGATAGAATATTTAAATCATCGTCTATCATAACTACATCTATTCTTTGTTTAGAGGCTATAGAGCTATAGCTGTTACAATTATTTATTATTATTGCATAATATAATTTGGGGAATTTATAACGCATTATGTTTTTATTATTAGTTGTTGTTACGGGTATTTTTTTATCTTTATATACTAACTTCATATTGTCTCCTTAATTACTTCTTTTAAAAAGACAATTATTTTTCTAATTGTCTTTCCATTTCCAATTTACTATTTCTGGCATATCTTTACCAAACTCTTCTATATATTGTTTATGACTTACTAATTTATCTCGGCATAATTGATTTAGAATTGCTCCTTTATTGCCTAGGTTTGGTAATCTTTTTAAAGCTGATAGAACTAAGTGATATCTATCTATTTCATTTTGGACTCTCATATCAAATGGGGTTGTTATTGTTCCTTCTTCTTTGTAACCATGGACATGTAAGTCTTGATTGTGTCGTTTATATGTTAATTGATGTATTAAATTTGGATAACCATGGAAGGCAAATATTATTGGTTTATTTTTAGTAAATATGGCATCATAATCTTCATCTGCTAGGCCATGTGGATGTTCAGTATTGGACTGTAATTTCATTAGGTCTACTACATTTACTACTCTGATTTTTATTTCTGGGAAATATTCTCTTAGTATTGATGTTGCAGCTAATATTTCTAAAGTTGGGGTATCTCCGCAGCAAGCCATTACTATATCTGGTTCTTGTTTTTGGTCGTTGCTCGCCCATTCCCAAATTCCTATTCCTTGTGTACAATGAATTACAGCTTCATCCATATTAAGCCATTGTGGTCTTGGATGTTTAGATGCTACTATAACGTTTATATAATCTTTACTTTTGATACAATGATCAAAGCAAGATAGCAAGCAATTAGCATCTGGTGGAAGATATATTCTTACGATGTCTGCTTTTTTAGTAACTAAATGATTTAAGAATCCAGGATCTTGGTGGGTGTATCCATTGTGATCTTGTTGCCATACGTGAGATGTTAAGACATAGTTTAGAGAAGATATTTTATAACGCCATGATAGTTGTTTAGATACTTTTAGCCATTTTGCATGTTGACTGGCCATAGAATCTACTATTCTTATAAAAGCTTCATAACTTGTAAAGAAACCATGACGTCCCGTTAATAGGTAACCTTCTAGAAGTCCTTGGCAAACATGTTCTGATAAGATTGAGTCTACTACTACTCCGTCAGTACTTAAATATTCGTCTGTTTCTAATTTTTTAGCATTCCATTTTCTATTTGTTATATCAAAAACATGATTTAATCTATTTGATAAAGTTTCATCAGGAGCAAATATTCTAAAATTGTGTTTATCTTTATTTAATTTGATAATATCTCTTATGTATGATCCTAATTCTATCATATCTTGAGCTTCTATTTCTCCATGATTAGCTTTTATTCCATATTTTCTAAAATCAGGAAGATTTAGTTCTTGAAGTAGTTTTCCACCATTAGTGTGGGGATTTGATCCCATTCTTTTATTTTTTTCTGGTGCTAATTCTTGAAGTTCTTTTTTTAATGTTCCTTTTTCATCAAATAATTCTTCTGGATGATAACTTTTTAGCCATGATTCTAATAATTCTATTGATTCTTGATCATTTACTACATTTATTGGTACTTGGTGAGAACGGAATGTTCCTTCTACTTTTTTTCCTTCTACTTCTTTTGGTCCTGTCCAGCCTTTAGGAGTTCTTAAGATAATTATTGGCCATCTTGGTCTTTTATTTGACTTTTTGTATTTTATATCTTGAATTTTTTCAATAACTTCGTCTAAAACTTCGGCCATTTTTTTGTGCATATATTTTGGATCGTCACCTTCTACATAATAAGGTAAGTAGCCTGAACCTCTGAAGTAATCATCTAATTCCATATCAGTTATTCTAGAAAATATAGTTGGATTAGATATTTTATAGCCATTTAGATGGAGTATTGGTAAAACTGTGCCGTCTGTTTTGGGATTTATTATTTTATTTATTTGAAGTGATGCTTGTAATGGACCTGTTTCTAATTCACCATCTCCTATTACACAAGCTGCTATTAAATCTGGATTGTCTAGGACTGCTCCATAAGCATGCGCTAAGCTATAACCTAATTCTCCGCCTTCATTAATGGAACCAGGAGTTTCTGGAGCTACATGCGATGATACTCCTCCTGGAAAAGAGAATTGTTTAAATAATTTTCTTAGGCCAGCTTCATCTCTTGTAATACTAGGGTATACTTCGCTATAAGTTCCTTCTAAATATGTATTGGCTACTACTGCTTGGCCACCATGGCCTGGACCTGATATATATATCATATTTAAATCGTATTTTTTGATGACTCTATTTAAATGGACATAAATAAAATTTTGTCCTGGAGTTGTGCCCCAATGGCCTACTACTTTGGGTTTGATATCTTTAAATGATAACTTTCTTTTTAATAGTGGGTTATCTAAAAGATATAGTTGTCCTACTGATAAATAATTAGCTGCGCGCCAATAAGCGTCTATTTTTTTTAGTTCTTTATCCATTGTATTGCTCCTTTTTATACTTTTTAAAATAAGCTAAAGATTATCTTTAGCTTACTTATCTATTTCATTTAATTTTTTATCTAAATCATCGATGATTGTTTGAAGTCTATCATAATTAATTTTTAGACTTTCTTTTTCTTGTTTGATTTTTTCTTCTTCTTCACGTTTATAGCTTAGAAAATCTTTCTTATCTTGTTTTAATTGTTCTTTATCTTCTTCTAATTTATTACTTGATATATTGATATTAGTACGCATTTCTTTTAATTCATCAATATATTTGTTTATTTCAGTTACTCTTTGGGATAGAGCTTCAAATAATTCATCAAAGTTATTTAATTCTTTTACTTTAATTTCTTTGTTTTGTTTTTTCGTTAGGTGATTTTTTCTACTTTCTAAATGGTATCTTGGTAATTTTCTTTCATTGTTTATTAAGCGATATTCTGTCCACCATTGTTTTATAGATTCCTTTTTAGGTTTTACTACTATTCCTTTTTCAATGTAATTATTATAATATAGAACATTATCAATTTCGTTATCAATTGGAGTTATATCTTTAATATCTTCGTACATCTTGCTTATTCTATCTCTATATTCTTTACGATTTGAATAATTGGTTAACTTTAGTTCTTCATCTTTGTTGTAGTTTTTTACTATTTTGGGAATAGTTGTTGATACTTTTTTTGATTCTCCTAAATTGGAAAATAAATTTTCAGGGAGTTCAATATTTCTTAATCTATTATCACTATTATACATTATTTTCACCTTCTAAACTGTATTTTGCTATAGATTTCATAATTGTTTTTAATCGCTCCCATTCTGATCCTTCACCTATATTTTCAATAAATTGTTTATTATCAATGGTTATTACTTTACCTGAATATATAATAGTGTTGCCTTCTCTATCTTTTTCATCTTTTGTATATATTATATATTTTTCTTTGTAATTAGGTATTTTGAAGGCACAAATTAATTCCACATCGCCTACTTCTCTATATCCATCAACTAATGTGATGATTTTATTGTTCCCCATATTATTCTCCTCCTATCATAAGTGTATTATAACATATATTTTTTTTTATAACAAGAAAATATATAAAAATATTATTAAAAAAATAACGTATTAAATCGAATAATTCTTCATATAATTCATAGGGAGGTGTTTATGAATAGTAAAACATCAATAATTATATTAACTTATAATAATTTGGATAAGACAAAAGATTGTATTGAAAGTATTCGTAAATATACTGATAAGGACTCTTATGAAATAATTGTTGTAGATAATAATAGTACTGATGATACTAAATTATTTTTAGAAGAACAAGATGATATAAAAGTTATTTTTAATGAGTCTAATGTAGGATTTCCTATGGGGTGTAATGTTGGTATTGCTAATGCTGAGGAAACATATGATATTTTATTATTAAATAATGATACTATTGTAACTAAAAACTGGCTTTCTAATTTAAAAAAATGTTTATATAGTGATGAAAAAATAGGGGCTGTTGGGGCGGTTTCTAATAATGGAGCTAATTTGCAGGGAGTTGATTTTACTTATAATGATTTTGATGAAATGCAAAATCTGGCTTCAAAAAATAATATAAGTGATGTTAAAAAATGGGAAGAAAAAGTATGTTTAATTGGTTATTGTTTACTTATTAAAAGAGAGGTTATGGATCAATTAAATGGATTAGATGAGGGATATACTCCAGGTTATATAGAAGATAATGATCTATCTTTAAATATTATAAAATTAGGCTACAGATTAATGCTATGCCATGATAGTTTTATTCATCATTATTTAGGTTCTTCATTTAGAAAAGATGAAGATAAGTTTAATAAGATAATTTTAAAGAATAGAGATTATTTTGAAAAAAAATGGAATTTTAATGTCTTTGCTTTTGATATTACTAAAAATAATTCAATTTTTTTAGCAGATTCTCCTAATGATGTATTAGATTATAACTGTGGTATAGGAACTTCTCTACTCCGTATTAAATATCTTTTTCCAAATGCTAAGATAATTGGATTAGAAAAAGATGTTTTTAAAAGAGAAATAGCTGAACACTTTGGGACAATTGTAAAAGATTTAGATGAATTAAATCAAAAATTTGATACTATTTTTATTGGTAATGCTCTTGAAACTGAAGAAAAACCACTATATTTTATACATAAGTTAAAGAAATATTTAAAAGAAGATGGAGTAATTATTGGAGAAATATCTAATATTGCTTCTTTAAAAAATATAATGCTTTTGTTAGATAATGAATGGTATTATCATAATTTTACAAAACAAAATCATTTTACTAAAAAAGACTTACAAACTATGTTTAATAATGAGGGATATAAAGAAGAAGTTATTTATCCTTTTAAGGAAAATTTAGAAGATAAAAATGAAATAAGTAAAAAAAATAAAGATGCTATTAATTATTATTATTATTTTAAATTTATAAAAAAATAATAGTTATAAATCCATTTTATAAGCGAGTTATATAGTTATTTTATTGTTAACTATTATTTTTTTATTATTTTTTATTTGTCAATCAATTTAAATTTATATATCTTTATTTTATTTTGTTTTATAATACGGTCGTAGGTGATACTATGAAAAGAAAATTTTTAAATTCATCTATGAAGTTAATTACTAAAAATAATAATTATTCTAATGATGAAATTGAAATTATTTCATATGGTTTAGAAACAGTTTATTTAATGGTTACTAAAATGATAGTTATATTTGGTATTGCTTATCTTTTAGGGATTATTAAAGAAGTATTACTTTTACTTGTTACTTATAATATTATTAGATCACAGGCTTTTGGTTTACATGCTAGTAAAAGTATATATTGTTTAATTTGTTCTTCTATATGTTTTATAGGAGGAGCTATGATATGTAAATATGTTACTATACCTTTTGGGATAATGGTTGCATTAGCTATTATTTGTAATATTTGTCTATTTAAGTATGCTCCAGCTGATACACATAAAAGACCTTTAGTTAATGTAAAGAAAAGGAAAAGATTTAAAATTGTTAGTTCAGCTTTAGGAATAATTTATACTACTTTAATTATAGTGTTTAAAGATTATTCCATTGTTAATTATTTATTATTAGGTATGATAGAAGCTGTTGTAATGATACTTCCTATTACTTATAAGACTTTTAATTTACCTTATAATAATTATAAAAATTATAATTATGGTGTTTAATTAATTTAAACATAAAAAAAAGAATAAAAGGAGGAGTAAAGTAATATGAAATTTTTAGCTGATGTGTTAGCTGCTATAGGTAATAGTGCTGCTAGTGCTGGAACTCAAGGATGTACTTTTTTCTGGTTTGATGAACCAAAATCACCTAAATGTTTAATAGAAAAATAATAAATATATAAAATTTTCGATGCTAAATATTTAGCATTTTTTATTTTGGGGAAATAAAAATAAGCATTATTTATTATGCTCACTTATTATTTTCAATATTTCTAATAGTTAGTGTTTGAATATAAAGTCCATTAGTAATTTTAGTATTTATAGTAAATTTATCATTTTTGCTAACCAAGTGATTTACTAAAAGTAATCCATGTCCTCTGTTTTTTCCTTTGGTACTAAATTTTTCTTTACCAATTTTATCTGTATCAAGTTCTCCATCATAAGAATTACTTATAATTATTTCACATTCTTTTTTTATGTTTAAATAAGCTTCTAGACCAAACTCTTTAGCTTTTGAGTTTAGTGATGCTTCTATAGCATTATCTAAAAATACACCAAGTATTTTACCTAAATCTCTTTGTTCTTTTATGTTTAATTTATAAATATTAGAGTTTTCTATTCTTTTAGATATATTAATGCATGTATTTAGTCCTTTATCTTTTGCCTCTTGAGTTTTAAAATAGCAAAGACCTTTTATACCATTTGCAGGTAAATATACAAATTTTGCAAATTCTTCTTGTTTAAGTTCTATTTTATCTTTTAATATTTCATCTATATATTCAATAACTTCTTTATTCTTTTGTTTATCATATAATTTGGCTTTTATCGTGAGAAATTCATTTTTAGTTTCATGACGCAATATTCTTTGACTTTCAGCTTCTTGTTCATATTTTTTCATAAATTCTAATAATTTATCATATTGTTCTGTTAATTTATTGTTTTCAATAGTTTGTTTTATTAGACTAAAAAGTACAATTACTAGGATTAATATAGCTCCCAAGTATGTTAAGACCTCTTTGTTGAATTCAAATTCTTTTAAAATAGTGTAAAAAAACAGTATAACACAAATAGAAATCATTATAGAAAATATAATTATTTCGTGGTTGTTTTCTATCCTAGTATTTACAACTTTTTTTAATATTCTTTTTAAGAAAAATGTAATAATTAACAATATAGCAAATGATACTATATTTGAAATGATTGTATTACCATATGTACTGTATCCAAAGTCTTTACTTTTTTCTAATATTTCAGTTATTGAGAAAATTTGTATAATTTCAGCTACAAAAATTATTATCATATATATAAAAGTTAAAATAATTGCTTTTTTATAAAAAATTTTAAATATATAATTATATAAAATTATATTGACTATTGCCATAAATAAACTTTTTATAGTTCCAACCATATTCAAATATACACATGTATTTATTAATATTGCTATAAGTATTGAAAAAAGTAGTTTTTTCTTTGAAATATTTATTTTTTCATTTATAACAATTTTACCAAATAAGAAACAACCTAATGTTGTTATTGTTTGACATATAAATGCACTAATAATTTGCCACATATTCTTTCAATCCTTTCTTGTTTCTGTTAGATAATAGATATAACCTTTTGTTATTTTGGAAGGTTATTGTATTATCTGCATAGTTGATTTTTTTGATTTTTTCAACATTTACTAGACATGATTTATGTGATTGAAAGAAACTAGGGCCTAATTTATTTTTTAGTTCTGATATGGTGGATATTATTTCATATTT
>CALVPO010000067.1 GCA_944351345.1 uncultured Bacilli bacterium
TTTTTTCTTGTTGTCATAAAATAATTCATAACATAAACAAAGTTAAATACTAATATATATTCAAACAGTATACTCATAACAACCTCTTTCTAAAAATAAAACGCCCCTAAAATTTTAGGAGCGTAATAACGCGGTACCATCCTACCTTATAACTTTTTTTTGATAACGGATACTATTCCGGCAAATATTTGCAACTAGAAGAACAAGTTCATAATTAATAACTAATAAGTTTTCACCAACCACTTACTCTCTATATAATCATAAATTACTACTACTCTCTTCTTTCGTTTTCTTATATTATACTAAACTGTTTCGATATATTCAAGTAAATTTAAAAACATTTTTACAAATTTAGGCTCTAATCCTTTGCGTCTTAACTTTCTTATTTCTATTCTTTTCTTTTTTATAGGCAAATTTCCAAATAATATAATATCTATTTTTTCTTTTAAAATCGTCTGAATTTCCAAATCTTCTAATATTCCTTGTATATCATCATTTATTAAACGAAGAGTTGAATTTTCTATATCATCACCAACACAAGTAATTATAAGTTTAGAGCTAGATGAAACATTAGGTACATCTATTATCAAATCATTTCTCTCAATTAAAGCAGTAGCACTTACATTATTGACACCGTCACTAACAGTAATACTAGCACTATTAGTATTTCTAAATCTAATTCTATAATTTCTAAAATCTGGAACTAATCCTTGACAAGAAATAGGATTTATAGAAAGTTCATATCTATCTTTAGAATAATTAAATATATATTTAGTAATTGCTGCATTGCCATTTTTAAAATTATTAGTAATACCATCATCTTCATATAGATCATAAGAACTACTACATCCAGGAAAAATATCTACTTCCAAGTTACTAGGATTATCTGTAGTCTGATCAAGTGACATAATTATAATAGAACCTTCTTTGCAAAAAACTGGATAATCTTCATCTTTATAAAAACTCATATAATACTTATTGCCTAAATACTTTTTTCCACTTTCTAATTCATACCAAACACCTTCTGGTATAAACAATCTTTGAACTACTCTATCCATAATTTGATTTTTACGTTTAGTAACAGGGCAAACTAACAATTGTGTTCCTAGAAAATATTGATTAGCATACATAGGTTCATCATAAATTTTTGGGTACTTATAATAAAGTGGTTGAATAATAGGACTGCCCGTCTTATGATATATATATGCTTCTGTATAAAAGTAAGGAATTAATTTATTTCTAAGTACTAAGTATTTCTTAATTATTTCTCTTTGGGCAATATTCCAACGCCAAGGCTCTCTTCTATAATATTTTCCATCATCACTAGCTAGTATGAGCATGGGACTAAATACTCCAAACTGTATATATCTTATAAATAATTCAAAATCTTCTACTCCCTTATAATAACCACCTATAGCAGTAGCAACATAACTAACGCCTATATTAGAAGCACTAGAAATAAATCTAGGTAATATAGATAAAGTATTCCAATCAACATTAGTTTTTCCTGTTTTAATAATACCATATCTATGGATAGCCATATTATGATTTCTAGTTAAAACTATACTTCTTTTATTTAAGACTATACTCTCATTTGCATAATGATAATGATTTAATAAGGCTAAAGAAACTTTATCTTTATAATTATTATAATCAATATTAAAAATATCAATACCATTATTAATTAAATTATTAATAACAACACTAGTATATAAATTTAATTTATTATTATTAATAGGTAACAACCTCATATTTTTTTCTAAAACAGAGCCAAAATTTTGATAAGATATAGTATTACTAGCAATATTAGAACTAGGATTAATAGTAATTCCTAATTTAACATTATTACTATTAAGATATTTTTTTAAAGAATTCATATCTATAATATTAGAATCAACTGTAAAAGGATCATTACAAGGATGCCATTTATTTCCTAACATAAAAACAGAAATAGGTATTTCTTCTTCTTTAAATTTCTTTATTAAATCATAAATATCTTTATTTGTATAACGACTATCTTTATACCACCAATTACCTAATGAATATCTTGGTATCATTAATGGATAACCTGTTAATTTATAATAATCCTGAAGAGCAAGTCCTAAATCTTTCTTATACATAAAAACATATAAATCAAACTCTTCTTCCAATCTACTAGAAAAAGTCCCATTCTCGTTTAATACTAAAGAACTAGAATCATCAATATAAGCAAAACCATCAGTAGAATACAACCCCTTATCCAATTTTAATCTTCCTTTAAAATCATCTAAGGAATAAGTAACTGTTCCAAAATTTCTTGCCTCAGGATGATTGTAATACCATGATCTATCTGTGCCATTTAAGGTTATTTTTAGTGTAGAACCAGGTGCTACTTTATTACCAACAAATGACTGTTCTTTAACGTAAGCAATAGTAAAGTAAGAGGCTACAATTTGAATTAGAGTTTCACTTTGAGTGACAGTAAAATTAGTTTTAGGAAAATTTCTAAAAATAACTCTCTGAGTAGGTCTATCCTCAAACTTGCCATTTTTATTATACTCTAATCTAATTAATCGATCTGTTAAAATGCTAATTCTATATTTCTTACCTAATATTATATTTTCTTTTCTACATTTACAATCATTCATATTTCCTGCAAAATAACCACCTATAGTATTCATATAACCACCGTCTTTTTACCTTTTTACTTATGATTTAATTATACATAAATAATAATACTATGTCAATTAAACGTATAATATTATTCTAAGTTTTTAATCCTTGCTCTTCATAATATCCATATATACTTTTCTAAGTTGTTCTCCTACTACTTCTATCCTTCTCTCATAAGCAACTTGATAAGCTTCTTTAGTTAAATCTGGAAGCTTACCATTAATTATTTTCTTTATTTTTTTCTCAAATTCATTAACATCCTTAGCCTTATAAATATTTTTTCCATCAATAAGCCAATCATTAAATACAGGTATATCCCTAACTAAAGCTTTACAATAACAAGCACAAGCCTCTATAATAGGAATACCTTCAGTCTCTTCAAAAGTTGGAAATATATACAAATCGCAACCATTCATAGCATTTACTATCATATCTTGTTCAACATAACCAGCAAAAGTTAAATTGTCAAGTTTAGTCTTTAGAGCTTTTCTAACAGGCCTTGTTGCTGCAATTAATGGACTGTAGCCAAACCAAATAAATTTATATTCAGGCATTCTTCTAGCAAGCTCTACAAAATCTACTATTCCTTTTCTTTCAATATATAAACCTATTCCTATAATTACTTTATCATCTTTAGTATAACCATATGTTTTTCTAAATATTTCTCCAGCTTTAGAACTTTTTTTAAATTTTTGTAATTCTATTCCATTGCTAATGGTATATATTTTTTTATTTATACCATAACTTTTAAGAAGCTTTTTTGTGTATGGTGTTGGAGTTATTAATACATCTCCTATATTATAACACTTAATTAACCATTTCTTAAATAATGATGATGTTTGTTTTCCAAAAACAAATCCATTTCTATAATCTTCTTCAGTAGAATGGGCATGATATACTATTTTTTTATTATGACTACGTGCTTTTTTTGCAAGCATATATGACTTTGGAAAATATGTATTAATATGTAGAATATCATAATCTTCATTAACATCTAATGTATAAGGAATATTTACTTTTTTTAATGCCATCTGCTGATGCTTAATAGCTTTTCCTAAACCAGATTTACCAACTAATTTTTCATTTTCTGTATACAATAAAACTTTCATTTTATAAAGTACTCCTTCTACTTCTTATCTTTTATAACTTCTAGTTTCGTATTAATATCCTCTTTAAAAAATTTAAAAGTTGCTATTATAATTATAGCAATTGGTAAAGAGATTAATATTCCCCAAAATCCTCCTAATATACCACCTGCAAAAACAGCAAATATATTTACTAAAGGATGCAATTTATTTGTTTTACCATATATTTTAGGTCCAATTATATATCCATCAATATTAGGGCAAATTATACAAACCATAACTGTTAAAATAAATAATTTTGTACTTATTACAGAAGCAATAACAAGTGCTAAAATATTAATTATTAACCCACCAAAATATGGTATTATTGTAGTAACAGCAGCTAATATTCCTAAAATTAAATAATTAGGGTGTCCTATTAAAAAGAAAACTATAGTATATTCAAAAAATTGAATTATAATATTTTTAAAAAGTCCTAAAAAATAATTATTAACTTCCATATCTAATCTTTTTATATAAGCATAAGCTCTATTTTTTTGTTTCTTTAATTTTTCTTTTAAAAATTCTCTAATATTACTCATGTCATACAAAAAATATACCGAAACAATAACTACTATTATTAAATTTGTAATAACATTAATTGAAGTATTAACAAAAGTAATAGCCCCATCAGAAATATGTGTTCCTAAATCTTTAATAATATCACTAGATATATCCGAAACAGATGCTTGTATAATTCCTAAATCAAGCTCATATTTTGAAGAAATATCCGTAATAACAGCAGAAATATTACTTAAAAATAAAACTGCCTGATCATAAAACATTGGTACTACTAAAATACCTATTAATATAATAAAACCTAACAAAATAAAATAAATAACTCCAACTGACAGCCATTTAGGAAATCCACAGTTTACTAATTTCTTTTGAACCGGATATAGAGCATAAGCTATAGCAAAAGCTATTATAAAAGGTAATAAAACAGCTAATATTTTTTCAAATATTCCAACCCAAAGACCACTTATCCAATATAATAGACTAATAATTAAAATTACTAACAAAATATTTATTAATTTATAATTTATTCTATTTTTCTCCATTTTTATTCTCCTTTTCTATTATAATAGAAACTGGTCCATCATTTATTGATGACACTTGCATATTAGCACCAAAAATTCCAGTTTCTAATTTAATACCAGCCTCTTTTATTTTTTTATTAAATTCATTATATAAAATAATAGCCTGATCTCCATTTAATGCTTTAATATAAGATGGTCTTCTTCCATGAGAAGTATCAGCATACAAAGTAAATTGACTAACAGATAATATACTACCACCTACATCCTTTAAACACTTATTCATAAGTCCCATGTTATCATTAAATACTCTTAAATTAATAATCTTATCTACTATATAATCTATCTCTTTACTAGTATCAGTATCAGAAAATCCAACAAGTACCAAAAGTCCATTATTTATACTACCAATTATATTGCTATTAACCAAAACAGAAGCTCTGCTTACTCTTTGTAATATTACTCTCACAATCCACCTCTCAGTTATAATTATATACTAAAACTATAGTTTTTAAAAGATATTTATTTAATTATCTTTATAATTAATTAATTTTATGCTAAAATAAGTATGCGTATAGAAAGTGGTGATGAATATAAAAAATGTATCTAAATTTAAAGTAGAAAATTCTATCTTAATACCATTAATTTTATTTAGTATAATATCTGTTATATCAATATATTGCACTAAAGATTTAATGGGAGATAGTTATCAAAATTATTGGTTAAAACAAATAATATGGTATATTATAGGTTTTGGAATAGCATATTTTATGATGTTTTTAGGAAATAAATTTTTCTATAATAATGCTTGGTGGTTTTATGCAATTGGAGTTATTGCCCTGATACTAGTACTATTTATTGGAAAAGAAGTAAATAATGCAAAATGTTGGTTTCAAATTAAGTATATTGGCAGTATTCAACCAAGTGAATTTATGAAAGTATTTTTAATTATAATTCTCTCCAAATTAATTAGAGATTTCAATGAACAATTTCTTAATCCAACTGTTATGGAAGAATTTAAATTTCTAATAAAAGTAGCAATTATAGTTTTAATTCCTTCTATTTTAACATTTATTGAACCAGATACTGGTGCCGTTATGATATATTTCATTATTACCTTTGTAATGTTATTTATTGGTGGAATTAGGAAAAGATGGTTTTTCTTTATATTTATTATTTTAGGAACAATAATAAGTTGTTGTGGAATATTATATTTTGTCAACAGTGATTTATTTATAGATATTTTTGGAACTAGTTTATTATATCGTATAGATAGAATAGTAAATTGGTCTTCAAGTAGCGGAATGCAACTTACCAATTCTCTTATTGCTATAGGTTCATCTGGCATCATAGGACATGGCTTTTCAAATACTCCTATATATTTTCCAGAAATGCAAACAGATTTTATCTTTAGTGTTTTTGCATCAAACTTTGGACTAATTGGAGCAGCATTATTAATTTTATTAATCTTATTTTTTGATATAACTCTAATACATATGGTATCAAAAACAACTGATATAACAGATAAATATACAATAGGAGGGATTATTGCTGTATTACTATTCCAACAAATACAAAATATATCTATGACAATAGGACTTCTACCTATAATGGGAATAACATTACCTTTCATAAGTTATGGTGGTTCTTCACTATTATCATATATGCTATTAGTTGGCATGATATTTAATATTTCTAATGAAAGTTTAAGATTTACTAATTAATAAAATTATCATAATAAGTAACTATGCTTACCTTTAATTTATATTACACTAAAAAATCGTTATACATACATATAACGATTTTTTCTTCCTTTTTTATTATTGAATTGATTATCAAACTTATCAACTAAAACTGTGGTTCCTCTTGATAAACTCTCTTGAACATCAATTATTCTTTGATTCTTGGAGCCTCTAAAAACAGAATCATAACTCTTCTTTTCCATAACAAACTTACCGTCAACCAAAACATCAATTTGCTTTAAGAAACTAAGTATCTCTGGTTTCTTAGAAGACATTTTTAATAAATTCTCATAAGTATAACCGGTATAACACCAAACATTAAAACCTATTTTTTTACAATGTTTGGCAATAATACTACAAGCAAGTGGTTGAAGCATTGGTTCCCCACCTGAGAATGTTATACCATCTTGACCTTCTAATAAATCAATTTTTTTGATTATATCTTTTACTTCAACAAGATATCCGCCACTCAAACTATGAGTTTCAGGATTATGACAGCCAAAGCAATTATGAGGACAGCCTTGTGTCCAAATAACTGCCCTAATACCTTCCCCATTTACTATACTGTCTCTTTCAATATTAACAGTAGCAAGTCTTATTTTCATAATTATTTTGTAATAATACCTTCAGTACTATGTTTTACTCTATCATGTTCTTCTGCTCTTTTACCATTATTGAATCTATCAACAGTCCCAACCAAATATCCTGTAATTCTTCTAATTCTCTCAAAACCTACTCCTTCACCTACAGTTTTTACATCTTTTATTTCATCTTTTTTCATACTATCCCTCTTTCCTTTAATTACAATCAAGAATTTCTTTCCTTGAAGTCATTTATTTTATTAACACTAACCCCCTCATAAGCACGTCTACCACATCCTGGACAAACATCACCTATTATTCCTATATAACCACATACAGGATCTCTATCAACTGGATGATTAATAGCAGCATACCCCATATTATTTTCTTTCATCAATCTAATAATTTTTTCAAACGCTTCTAAATTCTTAGTTGTATCGCCATCTAATTCAATATAACTTATATGTCCAGCATTTGTTAATTCGTGATATGGTGCTTCTTTCTTTATCTTATTTAC
>CALVPO010000068.1 GCA_944351345.1 uncultured Bacilli bacterium
ATTACTAGAACTACTATAATAGTAAGCATAAGTACCACCTGTAATTAATACAGCATATATAAATAGACCTAATACTAAGTATTTATAGTATTTGCCCCCCCCGAATTAACTTTCACGTAACTAAATATTTTCTTCATTATCACTTTCTCCTACTCTATTTCTAATCTAATTATACAGCAACTATTATAAAATTGAAAGTAAAAAGAATATTATTTGTAATTATTTTATGATATGGTAATAGTATAAATATTTGTATTGTAGAATGTTACAATTTAGTTTATAATAATACCAAGAAAGTGTTAGGTTAGATAATATGGAAAAAGAAAAATTTATTAACGATATTAATAATGCTAGTAAAGATAAAAATAACCAGGAAGCTATTAAGTTAGAAGATAATATTGAATATAGGTTTGAATTAACTAAAGAAGAAGCTTTAAACAAAGGAATTAACCAAGGTATTACTCAAAATACTATAAACACAATAAAGAATATGCTTAAAGAAAAAATTCCTTATGAATTAATAAGCAAAGTAGTTGAAAAACCTATAAGTGAAATAAAAGAAATAGAAAAATCTATGAAAGATTAACTCTATTTCTTTTATTATTTATAAAATCCCACTAAACTCTCATATATTAGCTATCATATTCTTGGATATAGTAAGTATATTAAAAATAATATTACTCGAATAAAAAGAAAAAAGAATAAATTCATTCTAAAACTACTATCTATATTAATCATAATTTTAAATTATCTAACTTATTCTTTAAATCTTTAATAGCCAAATATCTAGCACTACATTTATTCTTCTCTTCCATAGATAATTCTGCTAAAGTCTTACCACTATCAAGTAAAAATATAGAATCAAACCCAAAACCACCATCCCCTTTAGGTTTTTCTGCTATCTTACCTACTAACTCACCAACACCAACTAAAGTATTAACGCCATCATAATAAACTATATTACAAATAAAACGTACCTTTCTATCATTATCAGTATAAGACTTCATCTTATCAATAAGTGCTAAATTTCTCTCTTCATCACTAACATCATTTCCTAAAAATCTATTAGTCATAACCCCAGGAAATCCATCTAATACATCAATACAAAGACCAGAATCATCAGCAATAACAGGTATACCTACCAAATCATATACATACTTAGCTTTCTTATAAGCATTATCATAGAAAGTATCCCCATCTTCCAAAACATCCACCTCTAAATTAACTTCCTTAAGACTCTTAATATCATATCCCTTTAATATTTCTCTTACTTCTCTAAGCTTCCCACTATTATTAGTAGCAAAAATCATTATTTCACTTCCAATCTATCTTTTTTAAGAAAAATTCTTATAAACACTAGCAATTCTCTCAAAAGTAACTAACCCATCTATAGCTGCAGAAGTTATACCTCCAGCATAACCAGCTCCCTCTCCACTAGGATATATTCCAAGAACACTAGCTTCCCCATTATCATCTCTCATTATTCTAACAGGAGAAGAAGTTCTAGCCTCTGGCCCCGCTATAATAGCATCATCACTAGCAAACCCCTTAATTTTTTTATCAAAAGAAATTATCCCTTCTTTCAAAGCATTATTAATATAATCAGGAAATATCTCATTAACATCACAAAATTCATAATTTCCTTTAAATACAGGCTTAACACTACCAAACATACTAGAAATTCTATTATTCTTATAATCTCCAAATAAAGAAACTGGTATTTTACCTCTTCCCAACTCATAAGCCTTATGCTCAATTTTTCTTTGAAACTCTATACCATCCATAGGACTAGTTCCATAATCATCAAGAGATACAGTAACAATAACCGCACTATTAGCATTACCACTATCTCTATTATAATTACTCATTCCATTAACACAAAGCCCTCCCTGTTCACTAGAAGCATTAATAACATATCCCCCAGGACACATACAAAAAGTATAAACACCTCTACCATCACTAGATCTAGCTGTTAATTTATAACTAGCAGCCTTTAGCAATTTATGATACTTAACACCATATTGACTAAGATTAATCATCTCTTGTTTGTGTTGAATCCTAATACCAACAGCAAACGGTTTAGCCTTCATCTCAATTTTTTTCTTATAAAGCATCCGGATAGTATCCCTAGCACTATGTCCTATAGCAAGCACTAAAACATCACAAGGCAAAACCTCTTTATTATTAAGAACAACAGCCTCTAACTTATTATTACTAATATTTATATCTGTAAGACAAGTATTAAACCTAACCTCTCCTCCTAATTCTATAATTTTATTTCTAATAGAACTAACAACCCTCTTAAGTAAATCAGTCCCAATATGTGGCTTATTTTCATATAAAATCTCACTAGGTGCTCCATTTTCAACAAAAATAGAAAATACTTTTTTATGATAATTATTCTTATCTTTAATTAATGTATTAAGCTTACCATCAGAAAAAGTACCAGCACCACCTTCTCCAAACTGAATATTAGAATTATTATCTAACTTACCAGTCTTCCAAAATAAATTAACATCCTTATCTCTTTCTAAAACATTCTTTCCTCTCTCAATAATAATAGGCTTATATCCATAAAGTGCTAACATATAGCCACATATCAAACCACATGGACCACTTCCAACAACAACAGGCCTATTTTCTAATTTTTTACTCCCCTTTGCTTCAAATTTATATTCTTCATCACTAACCATTAATATATCATTACTAGATCTAACTTTATTAAAAACACTATTCTCATTATCAACTAAAACATCAACAATATAACTATAATAAAGATCAGGCTTTCTCCTAGCATCAATAGACCTCTTAACAACCTTAAAAGAAACTATATCACTAACTTTAATACCAAGCCGTCTAGCAACAATATCCATAACTTCATCCATTGCCTTATTAGATACTCTAACTTTAATTTGTCTTAACCTAATCACTTTCATTCACCACACTATTACCAGCAATAATACCAGTAGTCCAAGCAAATCCCAAATTATAGCCACCACAATCACCATCTACATCTAAAACTTCACCAACAATATATAAATTTTTAACAATTAAAGATTCCATCGTCAAAAGATTAATCTCCCTAATAGATACTCCACCAGAACAAACCTGAGCATCCCTAAATAACTTAGTCCCATTAATATCAACTCTAAAAGAAACTAACTTAGATGCCAATTTAGCTTTATCTTTTTCTGATAAATCACTATAATAACGATTTCCTAAATCTAAAGCAATAACATTACTTAACTTATAATTTAATATATTATCCAAAATTTCTACTACAGTCCTACCACTACATTTCTTATCATAATCATCTAAAAATAATATCATACTAGAAACATCACTTGCTAAAGTAGGAACAAAATTAATAACTAAAGAATATTTTTTATTATTACTTACACCTCTTGCTATAATACCACTAAGCTGCATAGCACAAATACCACTAATTCCATAATTAGTAAGCATAAGCTCTCCTTCCTCTTCCCTAATAAATTCATTATCTTGATATAACTTTATTCTACTAAATACTCTAACACCAGCCCATTTCTTCGTAATTTTATCATCAACTACTAACTGAACTAAAGCTGGAAAAACATCAACTATATTATGATTAAAACTAGCAGCAAGTTTATAAGAATTAATATTATCAAAATTATAATAAGCATAACTACCAGTTGCTAATATCAACTTATCTGCCTGATAATTACCAATATTACTACTAACAATAAAACCATTAGCATTACGCTTTATACCTATAACATAACAATCATTAACAATAACAACTCCTAATCTTTTAACTTCTAATAAAAGAGCATTCAAAACACTAACAGCCTGATTAGAATAAGGATAATAATATCCATCACGTACTCTAGGCACAATACCAATAGATTTAAAAAAATCCAAAACTAATTCTTTATTTTTTAAATTAATAATTTTATCCAAAAGATTACTATTATAACTATCATAGTGTTTAACAGACATATCCTCATTATAATAATTACACTTACCATTACCAGTAACAAGTAACTTCTTACCACAAGTATGAGCCCTTTCTAAAATAGTAACAGATGCCCCATTTCTAGCAGAAACTATAGCCGAAACAAGCCCTGATGCACCACCACCTACAACAATAACTCTATTCATGATTCACCTCTCATAACATCTATTATAACATTTATAAATATAAAAGGAAGTAAAAATAAAATATCTAGTTTACTTTTTGTATATAATTTTATAATTTTATGATATAATATTTCTAGATAAGGAGGAGTTATATGGATATTATAGAATTAACAGAACTACAATTTAAAAACTATTCTAATCTTCATAGTAAAAAAAATTATAAACAAAGTGTTGAATACGCAACACTAGAAGAATCAAAAGGATATAAAAAATTATATTTAGCCTTAATAGATGAAAGCAATAACGTCCATGCAGCTACTATGATATTAGAAAAACGTCTAAATGGAAAATTTAAATATGGCTATATACCTAATGGATATTTAATCGATTTATATAATTATGGACTCCTAGAATTATTTACAACAGAATTAAAAGCATATTTAAAAAATTTAAACTACATCTTTATAAGATTAACTCCTCTATTCAATTATCAAGTGTATAATAGTGATTTTATCTTAAAAGAAAATAATAGTTATATAATTAATTCCTTAAAAAAATTAAATTACAACTACTTACCAAATAATTCAAAATATAAAATGGTCTTAACTACAAACAATATAAATAATACCTTTGCCTCATTTAAAAGAAGTTTAAGAAGAAATATTAATGATTGTTTAAAAAAAGGTATTACAGTTCATCAAGGAACAAAAGATGATTTAGAAAAATTTCTAAATTTTATAGAAAATAAAGATTATTATAAAAAAATGATAGAAATATTTAACAACTCAAATAATAATTTTGAATTTTATTTTGGCAAATTAAATCCCGAGACATACATAAATAATTATAGATATCTTTTAAAAAAAGAGCAAATAAAAAACGAACAATTAAATAACAAATTAAAAAATCCTAGAATAAAAAAAACAAATAACTTGTTAACAAAAAAAATGACTTCTGATAGATTAGTCACTAAATATCATAACGAAATAATTAATGGTACAAATATCTATAAAATGTATCCTCAAGGATTAATTATTTCTGCTGTTGGTATAATAACTAATAAAAAAGAAGTCTCATTTATAACAGAAGGATATGATAAAAACTTTAGTAACATAAGAAGTATATCCATGATTAAATGGGAAATAATAAAACGACATATGCAGAATGGATATAAAATATTTGATTTAGGCATGATAGGTATTAATAATATCTATAACACTAAAAATGGTTTTAATGGTAATATAATAGAATATTCAAATACTTTTGATCTACCAATTAATGATATGTTTTATAAATTATATAACTATGCTAAAAAAGATAATATAAAATAAATAATTAAAACTACATCTAAAACTTAAAGATGTAGTTTTTAATTATAATTTATAATATCTCCAATCACATAATTAGCACATAATATCCCAGCACATGCAGGCACAAACATCATAGAAGGAATATCACCAACAAATTTAGGATTAACTTCTTTAGAATAAACCACCATAACTTTTCCATTTATATTATTATTTTTTAAATACTTTCTTATTTTCTTAGCAATAGGATCATAGCTAGTTTTTCTAATATCACATACTTCCAACAAACTAGGATTAAATTTATTACCAGTACCCATACTAGATATAAATTTAATTTTTTTATCTAAACAAATCTTTATTAACTCTTGCTTAACTAAAACAGTATCACAACAATCAATTAAATAATCAAATTTATATTGAAATAATACATCAATGTTATCCAAAGTAATTTTTAGAGACAATTTAGTAATATTGCAGCTAGGATTAATAGTTAAAACTCTAGCTTCTATCTCATCTGTTTTTAATTTTCCAATATTTAAAATATTAGTCATAACTTGCCTATTTAAATTAGTAACATCTATAGTATCATAATCAACAATTATAATATTTTCTACTCCACTTCTAACCAAAGCTTCAACCGCATAACTACCTACTCCTCCTAAACCAACAACCATAACTATCTTGCTTTTTAATAATTTAATATTATTATCACCAATAAATTTTGCTACTCTATCAAACATATTAATTACCACCATCTTTAGTATAGAAAAAGAACAAGTATAAACTTATTCTAAAAATAAAAAAATAAAACCCAAAGAGCCGACTCACGGAAAGATAAAACCATGCGCGTATACCACATGGCGGTAAACCGCACATATTAATTAGGATCCCTACTTATAGTAAGTCTTCAACACATAATATGATATAGGCTCCCTTATATATCTTTAGTTGGTTTTATACAGTGTGATATCGCATACCCTCTAGGTAATTATATTATAACACATTAATTAACTTATATTCCTAAATTAACTTAAAAGTTATTATATATAACAATTGGTTACCCCAGTTAGATTCGAACTAACGATACTAGAGTCAGAGTCTAGTGCCTTACCACTTGGCCATGGGGTAATAATTAGAAAATTAATTTTCTAATATAAGAATACAATAAAATACCAAATAAGTCAACTCCTTATAAATTTATAAATCAGAACGCATACTTACTACTTCAGGTCTTTGTTCACAAGGATCAGAAAAACCTTTAAAAACATCACTACTAACGTTAAAATTATTCTTCTGATAAGATTTAATAGCAGAAGCATTATTAATCAAAACATCTAAATGAATTTCTCTTAATAATTGTTTTTTATATTTCTCTTTAACATAACTAATAAGACGTCCAGCAATTCCAAGCCCCCTTGCCGATTCATGTACACAAATATTATATATATAAGCATAATTAGCATTTTTAATTTCATGATTAATTTTTTTATATAATTTTCAATCGTAAATCTAAATCTTTCATTATAATTTTCCAATTCTGTATAATCAAAATCTAGATTATCATCATTTTTATATGAACATATAATTCCTAATATTTCATTATTATCCCCATCAACAGCCACATCTATATTATTTAAATTAAAAATAAAATGTGGTACTTTAAAAAAATCAGGTAAAATACTTATGCAATTATCTATATTTTCAAACCAATAAGGATAAATAAATGCATCAGTTTTATATATTAATTCAGCAATTCTCTCTAAATCATCATTGAAATTAGCTCTACGTATAACAACTTTTCTTAATTTATTATCCATTACCGTTTATCCTTTCGTTTATAATATTAAGTTCTTCTTCTAATTCATTAAATATATCATTATTAAGTTCTTCAGATAAAATATTACTTTTTTCTAAATTAGCATCTACTCTATTAAGAATTACCTATTGCATCTGTTTTTCATCTATATTATCAGAAATGTCCGTACAAAAATCTAAATCAATCTTTTCGATTACAATATCATTAACTTTTTTTGTACATTTCCATTAAATTTAATATTTAAATTTTCACTAGATTTAATATTACTTTTTAATAAAAAATAATCAATAATATTAGGTAAAATAAACTTTCGAATAACAACAAAATCTATTAATTATTTATA
>CALVPO010000069.1 GCA_944351345.1 uncultured Bacilli bacterium
ATGAAAAAAGGTTAAGAATAATTTGTTGTTTATATAATCAAAATTTATAATTGAGCTTGCCGAACAGGTCTAATATACCAGAGTCTCGTGCTTTTATGCATCTTGATACTGTATTTACCCAAATAGATTATGATAAATTTACGTATCACCCTGGTATTATGGATACTCTTCAGGTATTTGAAATTACTGAAGGGGATATTCCTGATAGTGATGAGGATTTGAATGTAAGAGAAATTAAGGGTTCACTTGAGGAAATATTAGAACATTATTTAGATAGAAAAATCACATTAATTCCTTGTGCTGGTGGTGAGAAGACTTCTGCTGAGAGGGAACAATGGAATGATGGTACTAATACTTTGTGTATTGCTCCTGGTGTAGTAGTAGTTTATAATAGAAATAATATTACTAATAATATACTTAGGGAACATGGTATTAAGGTAATTGAGATGAGTAGTGCTGAATTGTCACGTGGACGTGGTGGTCCTAGATGTATGAGTATGCCACTGATAAGGGAGGATTTGAGATAAATGAATTTAAAAGGAAGAAACTTTTTAACATTATTGGACTATACTCCAGAAGAAATTAGGTATTTGTTAGATTTGGCTAAAGACTTTAAGGAGAAAAAACATAATGGTATAGAACATAAGTATTTGAGTGGTAAGAATATTGTTTTATTATTTGAAAAAACTTCTACTAGAACTAGGTGTGCGTTTGAAGTAGCTGGACTTGATTTAGGAATGGGAGTAACTTATTTAGATCCAGGTAGTTCACAGATGGGAAAGAAAGAGAGTATAGAAGATACAGCTAAAGTTTTAGGTAGAATGTATGATGGAATTGAATATAGGGGATATGATCAAAAAATAGTTGAAACTTTAGCTGATAATGCTGGTGTTCCTGTTTGGAATGGTCTTACTACAGAATTTCATCCTACCCAAATGTTGGCTGATGTTATGACTATTGAAGAAAATTTTGGCCATTTAGATGGAATTAAACTAGTATTTATGGGCGATGCTAGAAATAATGTTGCTAATTCTTTAATGGTTGTATGTGCTAAGATGGGAATGCATTTTGTGTCATGTGGTCCCAAAGAATTATGGCCTAATGATGAATTAGTTTCTAAATGTCAGAAGATTGCTGAAGATACAGGTGCTACTATTAGTATGACTACTGATGTTAATGAGGCAACTAGTGGTGCTGATGCAATATATACTGATGTATGGGTATCTATGGGAGAAGCTGATGATGTTTGGAAAGAGAGAATTAATTTATTAAAACCATATCAAGTTAATTCTGATGTTATGAAAAATGCTAATGATGATGCAATTTTCTTGCATTGTTTACCATCTTTTCACGATTTAAATACGACTATTGGTAAAGAAATATATGAAAAATATGGTCTTCGTGAAATGGAAGTTACAGATGAGGTATTTACTTCTTCTTGTTCAAAAGTATTTGATGAGGCTGAAAATAGGCTTCATACTATAAAAGCAGTTATATATGCGACTATGGAGGTTGGCGATGAGTAAAATTGTTATTGCGTTAGGGGGAAATGCCTTAGGAAATGATCCTAAAGAGCAATTATCTCTTTTAGAGAAAGTTTCAGAAATTATTGTTAATCTTGTTAAAGATGGAAATAAAATAGTTTTGACACATGGTAATGGTCCACAAGTTGGACAAATACTTCTTGCTATGGAGTATTCTTCAACTGGTGAGGTTAAGACACCTTTTATGCCATTTCCAGAGTGTGGTAGTATGAGTCAAGGTTATATAGGTTACCAGTTACAACAATGTCTTCAAGATGAATTAGAACGTCAAGGTGTTGTTAAAAATTGTGCAACCTTGATAACACAAGTTCTGGTTGATCCAAATGATACGGCTTTTCAAAATCCAACCAAGCCTATTGGGATGTTCTATAGTGAAGAAGAAGCTATGAAAATTAAAGAAGAGAAAGGGTATCAATTTGTTGAAGACTCAGGACGTGGATATAGGAGAGTAGTACCATCTCCTAAACCTATTGATATTATCGAAAAGAACGTTATAAAGCAGCTTGTTGATAATGATAATATTGTTATTGCTGTAGGTGGTGGGGGTATACCTGTTATTAAAACTGATAAGATTGAACTATTGGAAGGAGTAGAAGCAGTAATTGATAAAGATAGATCAGCTGCATTACTTGCTAAAGAGATAGATGCTGATATACTTTTAATTTTAACTGCTGTAGATAAGGTATGCTTAAACTATAATAAACCTAATCAGATAGAACTTGATAAAATTAATGTTGAGGATTGTGAAAAATATATTAAAGAAGGTCATTTTGCTAAAGGAAGTATGCTTCCTAAGGTAGAAGCTTGTATTGATTTTGTAAAAGATTCAGATACAAATACAGCAATCATTAGTTCACTTGAGAAAGCTAGTGAGGCAATAAAAGGTAAGTCAGGTACAATAATAAAAAGGAGGTAAAATAATATGACTAAGAAAAAGTCAAGGTCAATGTTATCGGCTTTTTCTATAATTCTTATTCTTATATTTGCATTAGGAATTATATCAAATTTATTACCAGAAGCTAAGTTCGTTGAGGGTGACATAGTTAATGGTAGTGGTACTGTTGGGGCGACTTTATCAGATATTCTTATGTCGCCAATATTGGGGTTTGAATCTGCTATTGATGTATCAATATTTGTTATGGTGCTAGGAGGATTTTTAGCAATTATTAACAAAACAGGAGCTCTTGAGACTGGAATTAAAGTTTTGGTACAGAAATTAAAGGGAAGAGAACTTGTATTAATTCCAATACTTATGTTTATTTTCTCTATTGGGGGTACAACGTATGGTATGCTTGAAGAGACAGTTGGTTTTTATGTGTTATTAGCGGCTACGATGATGGCTGCGGGGATGGATCCTTTAGTAGGCTCTGCAGTTGTGCTTCTTGGTGCTGGTTCAGGAGTATTAGGTTCTACTATTAATCCATTTGCAACAGGGGCTGCTATTAGTGCCTTACCTTCATCTACATCAGTAAATCAAGGACTTATAATTTTAATAGCAACTTTTCTTTGGCTTACTACATTATTTATATCTATAATGTTTGTAATGTCATATGCTAAGCGTGTTAAGAAAAATAAGGGGGTCAACATTTTTATCATTAAGAGAACAGAAGTTAGCTGAGAAAAAGTTTGGAAAATATGTTAAGTCAGAAGATAAAAAGGTTAAATTAACTGGCAAACAAAAAATTACTCTTGTTTTATTCGCATTAACTTTTGTTGTTATGATTGTAGGATTTATTCCATGGGGAGAATTTGATGTTACATTTTTTGAGAGCTTTACTGGTTGGCTTACTGGTGCTACTTTTGGTAATTGGTGGTTCTATGAAGCTGCATTATGGTTTTTGATAATGGCTATAATAATTGGTATTATTAATGGTTTTGGTGAAAAGGGAATAGTAGATACTTTTGTAGATGGTGCTGATGATATGATTAGTGTTGTTCTAGTTATAGCAGTTGCTAGGGGTGCTAGTGTACTTATGTCTGTTACTTATTTAGATAATTATATTATTTATAATGCTTCAGATATATTATCAGTATTGCCTGAGGTAGCATTCGTACCATTAAATTATTTATTACATATTGTATTATCAATATTAGTTCCTTCTTCATCTGGACTTGCTACATTGTCTGCTCCTATAATTGGACCATTATCAGCTAATTTAGGTTATAATACAGAAGTTGCTGTAATGACCCTTGTATCTGCTAATGGACTTGTTAATTTAATTACTCCAACTTGTGGAGCTATTATGGGAGGCTTAGCTTTAGCAAAAGTAGAATATTCTACATGGTTTAGATGGGCGTTTAAGATAGTAATTACTATAGCATTAGTTAATATGTTAGTATTAACAGTATTTAGTTTAATATTATAAAATAAGATGGAAATATCTTTATAGATTTTCCATTTTCAACCTCTGTTTATATATATAAATAGAAAAAATCATATTATAATGATATTAGTCTAAATTATTAATAATATATATTTTAAAATTAGAATAGTTTAATATTACTGTTCTTTTTTGATTCTGAACATGTATTACTAAATTGTAATATTAAATACTAATAATTATGTTATAATTTAGTTAAGAGGTGTTTATATTAATGAAAAAAATACTTGTAATAGAAGATGATGATAGTATTAGAGATGAGTTAGTAGAGTTATTAGAGAATGCTAATTATAAGGCTTTAACATTAAATGATTTTAAGCATTCTCTAGATGAAATATTAAAAATATCTCCTGATTTAATATTGTTAGATATAAATATTCCTTATATGAATGGGGAAATGTTGTTAAAAGAACTCCGAGAAATTTCTTCTATTCCTGTTATTATGGTGACTAGTAGAAATACAGAAGTTGATGAAGTATTATCAATATCATATGGAGCTGATGATTATATAACTAAGCCATATAATCCTACTATTTTACTTCTTAGAATAAATAATATATTTAAAAGATTAGAGCATAATAGTGATGTTGTTACTTATAAGGATTTAACAGTTAATATAAAGAAGAGTATTATATTAAAAGATGATAAAGAGATACTTCTTACTAAGAATGAGATGATTATATTTTCTTATTTGCTTGCTAATAAAAATAGAATTGTAACACGAGATGAACTTATGACTGATTTATGGAATAATAGTGAATATATTAATGATAATGCTTTAACTGTTAATATTAGTAGATTAAGAAGTAAGTTAAAAGAGATTGGTTATGAAGATATAATTGAGACTAGGAAAGGGGTAGGATATATTTTATTATGAAATTAGAAGAATATTTAAAGGATAAATTGTATATAATAATACTTTTTTTTATTTCTTACTTGCTTATATTATTAATGCTTTTAGCTTTTTCAGTTGATGTTTCCCTAATAATAGCTATATCTATTGTTATATTTTGTCTTTTAATAAGTATAATTATGGTTGATTATTTAAGAAAAAGAGAATTTTATAATAATTTGGTTTCTAATACTAAAAATTTAGATCAAAGTTATTTAGTATTAGAAACTATAACAAAACCTAGTTTTTATGAAGGAGTTTTGTTATGTTCAGTATTATATGATATAGATAAATCTATGTGTGAGAATGTAAATAAATATAGGGAACAAATGAATAATTTTAAAGAGTATATAGAAATGTGGATTCATGAAGTAAAGATTCCTCTTGCTACTTTAACTTTAATGTCTCATAATAATAAAGATAATTTTGATGAAAAGATACTTACTCAAATAAAGAGGATAGATGATTATGTAGAGCAAGTTTTATATTATGTAAGAGGAGAAAATGCTAGTGTTGATTATTTGATTAAGGAAGTAGATCTTAATAAGATAATTGGAGAAGTTTTACTTAGAAATAAAGATATTATTTTGAGGTCTAATATAGAGATTATTGTAGAAAATCTAGATGTTAAAGTATTAACTGATTCTAAGTGGTTAGAATTTATTCTTAATCAAATAATTAGTAATAGTATAAAATATAAGAAAGATAGAAAAGGGGCTTATATTAAAATCTTCGCAAAAGATGATGGTGATAAGATTTTACTTACTATAGAAGATAATGGTATTGGTATAAATGAGGCTGATTTACCTCGAGTATTTGATAAATCTTTTACGGGATATAATGGTAGAGTTAGAAATAAATCTACTGGTATGGGACTTTTTATTGCTAAGAGTCTTTCTTTAAAGTTGGGACACAAGATTTCTATAGATTCTAAAGTAAATAAATATACTAGGGTTACTATAATATTTTCTAAAGATAATTATTATAGTGTTATAAAGGATTGATTATATTATGTAATTGTAAAAAAAGAGATAATTTTTGTTTAATGGAGTGATTATAATTATGATTTTAAATGTTAGTGGTAGAACTGATATAGTTGCTTTTTATTCTAAATGGTTTATAAATAGGTATAGGGAAGGGTATGTAGATGTTAGAAATCCTTTTAACTATAGTATGGTTAGTAGAATTAAGTTTTCTTCAGTTGATGCTATTTTGTTTTGTACTAAGAATCCTAATCCTATTATTGAATATATAACTGAGATAGATAAACCTATTATTTTTCATGTGACTATAACTCCATATAAGAATGATATAGAGCCTAATGTTTGTGATAAGAGATTGGTTATTGAAGGAGTTAAGAAAATTTCAGAGATTATTGGTTGTGATAATGTTTGTATAAGATATGATCCTATATTTTTGTCAGATAAATATGATTTAGAATATCATAAGAGGGCTTTTTCTAGGTTGTGTTTTCTTTTGGAGGGGTATGTTAAAAAAATTATTGTTTCTTTTCTTGATATTTATAAGAATGTTAAGAAGAATAGAGATGTTTTAGTGAATAGGGAGTTTACTGCTTCTGATTATAAAGAGTTGGGGTTGTCTTTTAGTAAGATTGCTAAGAGGTATGATATGACTGTTCAGACTTGTTGTGAGGATCATAATTTAGTAGAATATGGTTTTATAAAGGGAGAATGTTTGTCCCATAGTGATGCTTATAAGTTAACCGGTAAAGCTTTTAAAACTTGGAAGGCTAGAGGTAGTTCTAATTGTCAGTGTGTTTCTATGGTGGATGTAGGTGTTTATAATTCTTGTAAGCATTTTTGTAAATATTGTTATGCTAATTATGATGAGAATTTAGTTAAGAAAAATTATTTGGAGCATGATCCTAATTCTTCTCTTTTAATTGGACATCTAGAAAGTGGTGACATAATACGGGAGAGGACAAAATAAAAGACACATACTAAAATGTGTCAAATACTTAATTAACAGCCACAATTATTATTAGGGCAATGATTGCAGTTATTTCCATTACCCCAGAATAAAACAAAGAAGATAATTAGGACAACTATTATAATCCAAATCCAGTTTCCTCCAAATCCATCACAACCATATCCAGGATACCCATAACCATAGCCATACATAGCTATCACTCCTTTCAGTATATTATATTTTAATCATGATAAAAGTAATATAATGTATACCTAGAATCAAGTTATGTCACTAGATATAAATTTTATTATTAAATTATGTGAAATTATAATAAATTCTAAATAAGAAGGATTAAAAAAAGCAAATAATATAATTAAGGGAAGTTAAGATGAGTACGAATAAAATATGAAGTAAAATTAATTCATTATAATGCTAGAAAAATGTATTAGATAATAATTTTGAAAATTGCTACTAAAAACTTTTAAATAGTATGTTAGTCTATTGAAAATTATAGTAATATTTATTATAATAAATTTTGTAAATTAAATTATTTATTAAAGAGATTTAATTCAAATAATAAAAATAAAAAATCTATATTTTATGATTTATATAATAAATAAAAAAACTAAATTAAACATTTATTAAAAATGTTTGTATTTAATTTTTTAAATAAATATAATAAGATATTTTTTTAGAGTTATTTACATTAATTAAACAAATAATATTTATCAGATAATTTTAAATTATCCGCCATATTTCTTTCAATAAGGGAATTTTCAAAAATAAAACTTACAATTTAGTTAACGTATGGAGTAATAACAACACTCCATTTTTCTAAACC
>CALVPO010000070.1 GCA_944351345.1 uncultured Bacilli bacterium
CTGTATTTTTGGTTGTTACTTTAGTTATGTTTGTTATGAATTTAGTTAGTGATGCTGAAGTTAAGGGTGATCCTAATACTAATGATTGGCAAACTTGTTGGAATAATGCTTAGTAATATAGAAAAATTCTTAAGTATTCGTACGAATACTTTTTTTCTTTTTATAAATATGTTATTATATATTTAGGGTGAAGAAGAAATGAAGAAAGTTGTTTTAGTTGATGGTAATAATTTATTATTTAGGAGTTATTATGCTACGGCATATACTGGTAAGATTATGAGAAATAGTAAGGGGTTTCCTACTAATGGGTTATATGGTTTTGTTAATATGCTTAATAAAATATTAAATGAGGAAAATCCTTTATATATTTTAGTAGCTTTTGATATTGGTAAGACATTTAGACATGATAAGTATGATGATTATAAGGGGGGGAGGAGTGAAACTCCTGATGATCTTAAGATGCAGTTTCCTGTTGCTAAAGAGATACTTGTTTCTATGGGAATTAAGTATTTAGAAGTTGTTGGTTATGAGGCTGATGATATTATTGGAACGTATGCTAAGATGATAGATGATGGTGATGATTATACAGGACTTATTGTTAGTAGTGACAAAGACTTATTGCAATTAATTAGTGATAAAGTAACTGTTAAGTTGTTAAAATCTAAAGATTATATTATGATGGATCATGATACTTTTATTGATACTTATGGTATAGAACCTATTAGGATGATAGATCTTAAGGGGCTTATGGGGGATGCTTCTGATAATATACCAGGTGTTAAGGGAATAGGTGAAAAGACAGCGTTAAAGTTACTTAAGGATTATGATACTATTGAGAATTTATATGAACATATTGATGAAGTTAAAGGAGCAGTACATAATAAGCTTGTTGATGGGAAAAAGTCAGCGTTTGCTAGTAAAGATATTGCTACTATATATAGAGAAGTTCCTATTGATTTATCTATAGAAGATATGAAATATACTAGTAGTGTTAGTGATAGTTTAATTGATTTGTATAAAGAATTGGAGTTTCATTCCTTTATTAAGAAGATTGGAGTTAATAGAATTAATAGTAGTGTAGATGTATCTATTGTTAATGATGTTAATGATTTAGTTATTGATAAAGATGTTTCTTTGTATTTAGATTTAGATAATGATAATTATCATAAAGCAAATATTTTGGGTGTTAGTATATATAATAAAGATGTTAATATATATGTTCCTGGTGATAAAATTGCTAATCTTAGCTTTATAAGGGGGAATATTTATACTTATGATGCTAAGAAACTATATGTTAGTTTTAGGAAGAAAGGTGTTATTCTTAATAATATAGTATTTGATGCTATGATAGGTGGATATTTACTTAATTATAATGTTAGTGATGATATATTTGATTTGGCTAGTGATATGGGATATGATATATCATCTATATCTAAAAAGGAAGATATAGATGATAATAAACGTGCTAATTATGGTATAGAGAGAGCTAAGTTTATATATGATATTAAAGATAAAATAATTGATGATATGAAGCGTGAAGAAGTTTATGATTTATATAGCAATATAGAATTGCCTTTAGCTTTTGTTTTAGGTAAAATGGAATTTAATGGTATTAATTGTCGTAGTGATGTTTTGGATGAGATGGGTATTGATATTACTAGAAGAATAGAAGAGATTGCTAATAATATATATGATTTATCTGGAGTGGAGTTTAATATTAGTAGTCCTAAACAACTTGGAGAAGTTCTTTTTGATAAGTTAGGTTTGCCTCATGGTAAAAAGGGAAAGAGTGGTAATTACTCTACTGATGAGAATACTTTATCAAAGTTAATTTCATATCCTATTGTTTCGTTAATACTTGAATATAGAATGCTTACTAAGCTTTATAATACTTATATAGTTGGTCTTAAAAATAATATTATGGATGATGGTAAGATTCATACTATTTATAATCAGACTCTTACTAGAACTGGAAGACTATCTTCTATAGAACCTAATTTGCAGAATATTCCAATTAGAAATGAATATGGTAGGCTTATTAGAAAGAGTTTTGTTAGTGATAGTGATAGTGTTCTTCTTAGTAGTGATTATTCGCAAATTGAACTTAGGATGTTTGCACATTTAGCTTCTGTAGATAGTATGAAGCAGGCTTTTTGGGATGGTATAGATATTCATACTAAGACTGCTAGTGATGTTTATCATGTTCCTGTTTCTATGGTAGATAAGACAATGAGAAGAAATGCTAAGGCTGTTAATTTTGGTATAATATATGGTATTAGTAGTTATGGGCTTGCTAAGGATTTAGGTATTAGCGTTAAAGAAGCTAAAGAATTTATTAATAATTATTATTTAGCTTATCCTGGTATTAAAGATTATATGAAATTAGAAATAGAAGAAGCTTATAAAAAGGGATATGTTAAGACTATTATGAATAGAAAAAGAGTTATTCGTGAACTTTATGATAGTAAGTATAGTGTTAGGAGTATGGGAGAGAGAATGGCTCTTAATACACCTATTCAGGGAAGTAGTGCTGATATATTAAAGAAAGCTATGGTTGATATAGATAGAGAATTTGAAAAAAGAAATTTAAAAAGTCAGATGTTACTTCAAATACATGATGAATTAGTATTTAATGTAGTTAATGAAGAGATTGATACTGTTAAAAGTATTGTTAAAGATATAATGGAGAATGTTTATAAAATTAGTGTTCCATTAGTTGTTGATATTTCTTGTGGCAATAATTTGTATGAGGCTAAATAGTAAGGAGTAATAATATTTTATGAAATTTAGGTTATATAAAAATGATGAGAATAAATATAATAATCAAGTTGTTGAATTAAAGAATTATTTAAAATTTACTTTGGTAAATTCTATAATTGGTATAGTAGTTGGACTTTCATTGGTTAGTATTAAATTTCCTGAGATATGTAATAATTTAGTTGTAAGTTTAAAATATGTTAGTTCTATTTATTTAGATAAATATAAAAAATTAAGTAAAGAAGATAAAGATTTATATGTGGCAAACTCTTATATGAAAATTGTTAATAATAGCAGTGAATTTAGTAAAGAGATTAAAGAGGAATTGATAGGAGTTTCATATTTTTTGAAAGACTATGGACATTTATATGATATAGATGATTTAATTAATTTAGAAGTAAGACTTTCTACTGTTGAGTGTCAAGAAAAAGAATCAGAAATTCATGGGAATGTTGAAATAGTAGCTAGTTATGAACCTAATAATAATACTATTTTATTTAGTAGTATAAGTTCTTTTCCTCATGAAGTTTCTCACTTAATTGTTGGTTCTAGTAATAGGGATTATAGTAATTTTGTCAGGGAATCTATTACTTCTTCTATTGATATGGAGTATTATGATATAGATTCTTATAGTAAAATTATGAAAAATCAAGTATTATTATTGGGAGAAATATTAGAAAGAGAGAATCTTATTAAAACTTATATTTCTGGGGAAGGGTTAGAGGATTTAATAAGTAAATGTTCTTCTGATAATGAATGTAGGAATTTATTGAGTTTATTTGAGAAGGAATTTTATTTATGGAAAAATAAAACTACTGTTTCTGATAAAATTAATTATATTAAAGTTAATCGTGATATTAATATAATGCTTAAAGATATGTGGGAGAAGAAGTATAATAAAAAAATAAATGAAGATGTTATTGCTAATGTTGTTTATAATTCGTGTTTTCATGATTCAAGGTATGAACTTAATTCTACTTTGTTTTACAAAGATACGTTTAGTTTTCAATATGCTAATAAAGTAGATATTACTATGGATGTTGATGATAGAGATTATGTTATTAGTGAATTTTCTGATTATTTTAAGATAAATATTGATAACGGTAGTAGTAAAAAAAGATAGTAAAATGTTTTGAGGAAGTGATGTAATATGCCAGAATTACCTGAGGTGGAAACTGTTAGGCAAGGTTTAAAGAAATTATTATTAGGAAGAATAATTAAGATGGTTTGTGTTTATTATGATGGAATAATTGAATATCCTAGTGTTTTAGAATTTACTAGTAATATAGAGAATCAGAGGATAAATGATATAGATAGATATGGTAAATGGTTAATTTTTGTTTTGGATGATTATTATTTATTATCTCATTTAAGGATGGAAGGTAAATATTTTATAAAGGATGCTAGTGATGAGTTAAATAAACATGAACATGTTGTATTTAAGCTCGATAATGATAGTGAACTTAGGTATATGGATGTTAGAAAGTTTGGTAAGATGCATCTTATACCTAAAGATAAGATAAAAGATATTGGTCCTTTAATAGATTTAGGATTAGAACCTTGGGATAAGAAGTTGGATATTTCTTATTTAAGAGATAAGTATAAGAATAAGAAATTACCTATTAAGAGTGTTCTTTTAGATCAGAGTATTATAGTTGGTATTGGGAATATATATGCTGATGAGATATTGTTTTTAGCAAAGATTAATCCTTATATGAGAGCTATGGATTTAGATGATAATGATTTATTTAATATAATTAAGTATACTAGGAAAGTATTAGAGAGAGCTATTAGAGAAGGGGGGACCACTATTAGGAGTTATAGTAGTGTTAATGGTGTTCATGGTTTATTTCAACAAGAATTGAATGTTCATTCTAGGGAGGGTGAGCAATGTCCTTCTTGTGGTAATAAAATAGTTAAAGTTAAAATTGGAGGTAGAGGTACTTATTATTGTGAGAAGTGTCAAAAAGGAGTATAATCTATGTTAGAGAGAAGAAATATTAAATTAGATAATTTAAAAGGCATTTTAATTTATTTAGTTGTTTTAGGACACTTATTGTTTTCTTATAATTCTTGTGTTAGGATGGATATATAGACATAAAAATTTAGAGAAGAAAGTAATGGGCTAGTTTCTTTTAGTTATGATGTAATAATGAATAATATTAAAAGAAATATGATAAATTGAAATGTCTCTTAGGAACAATTTGATGAACCAGGAAAAGTAGAAGTATTTGTTTTAAAACACTAAATCATAATGATAATGAATAAATTTATGAGGAATAAGGATAAAATAATTAATATGATTAAGAAAGGAATACTTTAGTTATGGTAGAGAAGGAATTTAAAAACATAGTGGAAGAAATTAAACAATAAATTAATTCTACTCAATATGAAATATTTAAAAATGCAAATATGAATTTACTAAGACTTTATTATAATATTGGTAAAATAATTAATGAAAATTCTATTTGGGGAAACAAATTTATTGATGAATTAGCAACAGAATTAAAGATCACATTTCCAAATATAAAAGGTTTTTCTGTTAGAAATTTAAAAAGTATGAAGAAGTATTATATTGAATGTAATAAAAATGCAAAAGTGCAGATGTCGTCTGCACAAATTCCATGGTCTCACAATATGTTGATTTTAGATAAAATTCGAGATGATGCTAAAAGAATTTGGTATATGGAACAGACAGCAGTTAATGGTTGGAGTTATGATGTTTTGGCATTTCAAATAAAAAGTGAGTTATATGAAAGACAGGTTTTAGGTGATAAACCTAATAACTTTAATGAATCATTGTCTAGTTCCCAAAGTGAACTGGCAAAGGATATGATGAAAGATCCTTATATTTTAAATTTAATAGGATTAAAACAAAATTATATTGAAACAGAATTAGAACAAGCAATGGTTGAAAAAATTAAAACAGTATTGTTGGAACTAGGTAATGGATTTAGTTTTGTTGGAAATCAATATAAATTGGAAGTTGGGAATAAAGACTATTTCATAGATTTATTATTTTATCATACTAAATTACATTGCTACATAGTTGTTGAATTAAAAAACACTGAATTTAAACCTGAATATGCTGGTAAAGTAAATTTTTATTTGTCAGCAGTGGATGATTTAGTTAAAGATGAACAAGATAATCCTAGTATTGGAATAATTCTTTGTAGAGAAAAGGATAAATTTTCAGTTGAATATGCTCTAAAAGATATAAATAAACCTATTGGAGTTAGTTCTTATGAAATATCTAAATTTTTACCAAAAGATGTATTAGAATCTTTACCTACAGAAGAAGAACTAAATCTACATATTGATATTATAGAGTAAATTTATGAAAATAGGAAGTACAAAAAAAACAGTATTATGTTTCAAGATTCTATATAAAAAATTTTACTAACGATAATAAATAATTTAATGTTATTGATATTTTTAAAAAGAAATGTTATAACAATGTCCAATATATATGAATAAGTGTTATAAGAATTATTTTTATGATAAAGATAATAAATTGGAAAACTAATTAGTGATTTTGGAAGTTAAGTTGTCGACTTTAATAAATAAAATTATTTGCGAAGATTATTATCCTGTTGAAGATGAAAGAACTATTTTAAAAGAATTTGTAATGTTTTAGAAAAATAGAACTAAATATTATTTAGAGGAATTAAAGAGATTAATTTGGATAAATCTAAAAGTTGGTGTAGAACTTGAATTCAATTCTAAAAATAAATACTTTGATGAGTTGTAATTCGAAAAATTAAAAGATGATTTTTTGAATGATAAAATGTAAAGTGTAATTCAAGAATCACTAGAAATGTTGAGATCTGCTTGTAAACATATAAATGATTTAGAACTATGTATTATAAAATACAATACAAAAAAATTAATTTTATCAGATATTCCTAGTTGTTAACTACAATAATTTTTATTTTAGATTAACAAAATATTATAATGCTGGAATTATCATATTTTTTCTGTTAAGCAGTGAAGTGCTAATAGTAATATATGATTCTACAATGTATATAAGTAACGATAATTAAAAAATGATTATTAGTAATAATGAGTATGAAGTAAAATGTTTAAATTACTATCAAATTAAAGAAAAAATAATTTCAAATATAAGAGAATTTAATGAAGGATTACATAAAGAATATAAAAGTAAATATAAAATAGTTAAAGTTAAAATTGGAGGTAGAGGTACTTATTATTGTGAGAAGTGTCAAAGTGTTAAGTAGCTTTACTTTTTTTGTAGAGTAATTTTACATTTTTTGGAAGTTTATTAAAGATTAATTTAATTGACAATAAATATAATATATTATATGATGACTATGGAGGTATACAATGAATAGTAGAGTAGAAGATAAGAAGAAAAATGTAAGAAATGATTTATGGAGAGCTATTTGTAATCAGTCTAGGTTAGAAAAGCTTTATATGGATACTAAAGATGTTGATAAAGAAATTTCTAGAAGAAAAATGGAATTATCAAAGTTAGATGATATTTATTTATTTGATAAAGAATCTATTTTAAGGGCTATTACTAAGTTAGTTAGTAATATTGATGGTGTTAATTATGAGCTTAGAAGTGTTTCTTTTGGGGATTATGGTGATGTTTTTTATTTGGTTAATGAATTAGATGAATTTTCTGTTAGGTTAGCTTATTGTGATAAAGAGGCTAAAAAAATTGATTTTTCTAATAATGTTTTGAAGCTTAAAAAAGATAGTTCTCATGGTTATTGTAGTATTGATAATAGGGATTATTTATATATACTTGATTTTATTGA
>CALVPO010000071.1 GCA_944351345.1 uncultured Bacilli bacterium
TATCTTTTATTACTATATTAATGATATCATATTTAATTTAAAATTCAACAAAAACCTTTCCGAACAGGTCTATTATATTAGATATCTTACTATTTTAATTTATGTAAACTAAATTAACATATTCATAGTAACATAAAACAATTTTTTTTACAAGATTCAACAATTATAAAACATTAAAAAATAAATTCACTTAATACAATTAAACTCAGAAAAATCAGGAATAAAACTCTCACTCTGTGTCTCACCTTCTTGAATAAAAGCCTTTCTAACTCCTAAATCATATGCATAATTAATTACCTCATCATATTCACTATCATTTAACTTTCTATTTAAAGCCTCAAATTCTAAATATCTAAGAGGAGTATATTGATTCATAATACTAATAAAAATATTATCTCTATAATTATCATACAAATACTTTATAACTCTCTTGCTATCATCTAAACTACCAGGTAAAATCAAATGTCTAACAATAACACCACGCATCATCATTCCCTTATCATCAAATTTAGGTCTACCCACTTGCCTATACATCTCTTTTATACAAGAACTAGCACATTCAAAATAATTAGAACAACTACTATATTTTTGAGAAAGATTATTATCATAATATTTAAAATCAGGTAAATATATATCAACTATTCCTTCTAACATCTTAATAGTATCAACAGCTTCATAGCCACTACTATTATAAACAATTGGAATTCTAAGTCCCCTCTCTCTAGCTTTCCTTATTCCTTTTACAATTAACGGAACATACATCACCCCTGTAACCAAATTAATATTACTAGCCCCTTTATCCTGAAGCTCCATTACTATACTAACAAATTCATCTACACTAACAATACGCCCTTTATGTAAAGTACTAATCTCATAATTTTGACAAAAAATACACCTTAAATTACAATAAGAAAAAAAGATTGTCCCAGAACCATTACTCCCACTAAGACAAGGCTCTTCCCACATATGAAGAGAATATCTAGCAATAACCATAGAACCAGGTGCCAAACAATAACCTACTTCCCCTGAAGTTCTATTAACCATACAATCTCTAGGACACAACCTACATTCATTCATAACAATACCTCCTAGATAGAACCAACAATATTAGACAATTACTATATTTTATATATTACATTCACTAATTAACCAAGTAATAAACACTATCTAAAAAACATCTGTATCCCTAATAAATACATCAAAAAGTATAACATATAAACACCAAAATATAGGACTTATTATTAATAAAAACAATAAAAAACTATAAAAAAAGCAAAATTATCTAATCAACAATTAAAGACAAATCTTGCAATAACTATAACCAATTAATAAAATACATTCTTAAGAAACAACCCTTGTGCCTCAGCTGTCTTACCAGCTCTCGTCCTATCTTCACTTTTTATTATGTCAATTATCTCTTCACTTCTCCTCTTACCTTCACCTATTTCTATTAAAGTACCAACCATATTTCTAACCATATATCTCATAAATCCATTACCAACAAACACAAGAGTAATCTTACTAACATCCTTTAAATCTCTAATAATATTAGTCTGAGACAAAGTCCTAACATAATCCTCTCTCTCATCATCAGCACAAACAAAAGCTTTAAAACTATGAGTACCTTCTAAATATTTCATAGCCCTCTGCATCTCTACAACATCCAACTTACCTTCATGTTGATAAACATACTTTCTCTCTAAAGGATTATAATCTCCCATATTTATCTGATATATATACTCTTTACCAGTAGCATTATATCTAGCATGAAAATTATCTGAAACTTGCTCTATACTCTTAACATATATATCCTCAGGAAGCATAGAATTAATACTCTTAAGTAACTTATCTTTTTCAATATCCTGATCAAAATCAAAATGTGCCTTCTGATTAATCGCATGCACCCCAGCATCAGTCCTTCCAGAAGCAACAACAGAAACCTCTACACCACCATTAATTTTTTTTAAAACTTTCTCTAACTCTCCTTGAACCGTTCTAGAACGTGGTTGCTTCTGATATCCCTTAAAATCACTTCCATCATAAGAAAAAGTTATAAAATACCTCATACTACTTACCTCTCTCTAATAAACAAAAGTTATAAATATAACAATAAAATTTATTACTAACAATATTGTATCAGTTTTTCCCCATTTATTCAACCTATAATTATATCTAAAAGAATCAATCCCATATTTCTTTACCAAAACATTATCTCTCTGTTTATTCAAAGAAAATATAGCAAATCTAACTAATATCCCCAATTCATTAAAAAAATTAGTTAACCTATCAATAAATCCCATTTTCTTAAAATTAACTCCCCTAAATTCAGAAACTCTATGAACTCTATCATATTCATCATATAAACAATCAACGAATTTAATAGAATAAGCCAAATTTAAAGAAACCTTATCTATATTTATAAAATATCTAAACGGAAATAAAAAATTTCTAACTCCAATAGCCAAATGATAATAAGTACTAGAAATAGCAACAATAGATATATAAAAAATTAAATCAATAACCTTAACAGTAAAGAAAACTCCCTCATATAAACTCAAATTTACTAAACTAACACAAAAAAATAAAAAAAAAAAAAAAACAGAAAAAATACTTATATTTTTTAAATAAACTCTAAACTTAATATCAGTAAGTAACATTATAATAAAAATAAAAAAATTAACCATGAATAAATCCATATTACTATCAGTTAGTACAATACATATAAATACAAGAAAAATAGATAAAACTTTATATGCATAATTAAGTTTATGTATACTAGAACTAATAGCTTCCTCATACATATCATTCACGGGCTATCACCCCCTGAACAATATCATCTATATTACTAGCATCTTCTAGATTAACTCCCTTATATTCATTAACAAAATTAATAAAATCATAAAACTTAGAAACATATATAGAACAAGAACTCAAAACATCACTTTGTCTCTTTATCTCATCAATCTCACCACTCTTAATTATCCTACCCTTATCTAAAAGTATATAATTATCACTAACAGCATACACAAAGTCCATATCATCTGACATAATAATAACATTTTTATTATATTTATCTTTAAGTTTTTTTATTAACTCTATTAACATATTTCTCATATCCACATCTATATATATAGTAGGCTCATCTAATATAAATACTTTCGGATTAGTAGCAATAGCTGTTGCAATAGCAACCCTAGAAGCTTCTCCACTACTAAGAGTATTCAATTCTCTAGTAAAATAATTATCATCCAAACCTACCATTTTTAAAGCATCTCTTACTTGTTTATCAATTTTTTCCTCTTTATACTTAAAATTTCTTAAACTAAATGCAATTTCATCATAAACAGTCTTACAAATAAAATGATCCCAAGGCTTCTGAAAAACATATGAAATATTCTTAAAAAAATCATATTTATCATAACAAGTACTACCATCAACAATAACTTCTCCTTCATAATCCTTAACAAGTCCCATAATAACATAACCAATTAAACTTTTTCCAGAACCACTATTCCCAATAATAGATGTTACTCTCCACTTACTAAATTTATAACTAATATCAACCAACTTATCCCTATAATAAATATTACTTAGTTCTATTTCCATAACACATCAACTAACTTTCTTCTATCTAAATAAATATGTTTTATCTTCTTTTTATCCATAAGCCTAAGAGACAAATCAACAATAAATGAAATACCTATCCCATAACTCTTTAATTCATCCTTTTTCTTAAACACTTGTAAAACTGTACCATCCATAACCAATTTACCATGATCAAGTACCAACACTCTATCAGAATTCATTACATCTTCCATATTATGAGTAACCATAATAATAGTAAGATTATTCTTTTTCTTAAGTTTATTCAAATAATCAATAACTAATTTTTTATCCTTAACATTAAGCTGATGCATATAATCATCAAGTATTAAAATATCAGGAACTTCCATAATCGAAGCAGCAATCATAACTTTCTGTCTTTCACTATTACTAATAAGCCTCATATCTCTATACAATATATTCCTAATACCAAAAACATTACATATATCATTAACCCTTTTCCTTATATATGCATCACTCTTACCTAAATGTACAAGCTCCATAATTAAAACATCATAAACAGTATCCATAGTTATATTATCATCCATCTCACTCAAAATAACACTAACATTCTTACGTATTAAATTAATATTATCATCATCTAAACGATAACCATTAATATTTATATAACCATTATATGAATAAAGACCAGCCAAAATTTTAACCAAAGTACTCTTACCAGAACCATTACCTCCAACAATAGAAACAAAAGTACCTTTTTCAATAGAAAAAGATAACTTATCAAGAATAATAGACCCATTAATAACTTTAGTAACATCATCTAAATTAATAATTTTCGTCATACTGCTCACTTCCTACTAGTATTATAGTGTAAAGTCCTTATTTTTGCAAGAAAAAAAGAATATAACCTAAATTATACTCTTCCATCAATTAAATTAATATTATCTAATAATATTCCTGTTCCTTCTGCTACACAAGTAAGAGGACTTTCAGCTATAAATACAGGTACTTTCAACTCTTGAGATAAAAGTTGACTAAAACCATCAACCATACAACCTCCACCAGTCAAAACTATACCTTTATCTATAATATCAGCAGAAAGTTCAGGTGGAGTCTGCTCTAATATTCCTTTAGCAGCATGAACAATAGTATAAATACTCTCTCTTAATGCTTCCTCTACCTCATCACTAGTAATAGTAACAGAATGAGGAAGTCCGGTAACCAAATCTCTACCCCTAACTTCCATTTTCTCATTTCTAGACCCAGGAAAAACAGTTCCAATAGTTATCTTAATATCCTCAGCAGTCCTATCTCCAACCAAAAGCTTATATTTATCTTTAATATATTTAACTATATCATTATCAAAAGCATTACCAGCTATCCTAATAGAAGAACTATTAACAATTCCTCCTAAAGAAAGTATTGCAATATCAGTAGTACCACCACCAATATCTATAACCATATTACCACTAGGTTTTGAAATATCCATACCAGCCCCAATAGCAGCAACCTTAGGTTCTTCTTCCAAAAACACTTTCTTAGCACCAGTTCTCTCAGCCGCTTCAACAATAGCATTCTTTTCTACTTGAGTGATATTAGATGGACAACAAATTAATATTCTAGGACGGGAAAAGAAACTCTTACCATTAACTTTTTTAATAAAATAATTAAGCATAACCTCTGTTGTTTCAAAATCTGCAATAACTCCATCTTTCATTGGTCTTATAGCATGTACTTTACCAGGAGTTCTACCTAACATTTCACGAGCTTCAGTACCAACAGCCAAAGGTTTCTTTGTATCCATATCAATAGCAACAACACTAGGTTCATCCAAAACTATACCTTGTCCCTTGATATATATAAGTACATTTGCTGTTCCCAAATCTATTCCAATGTCTTTATTAAACATAATATCACCATCCTAACCATTATTTTATCACATATTATACCTTTTGAATACTATTAATTTGCATTTTTTTCCAAAAATTTTTTTCTAGTTGACTCCCCACCTCTAATATGTCTAATATCAGAATGATATTTTAAAATACTAGAAACATCACTATACAAATTTTCATCTATTTGTAAAAGTCTATCTCTAAGATCTTTATGAACTGTACTCTTACTAACTCCAAAAACAAGAGCCATTTCTCTAATAGTATTACCCGTAGAAACTATATATTTAGCTTCTTCGATTACTCTATTTACAATTTTTTTATCCATATTCCTCCCCTTTATAATAATATATTATGTTAAATAAACTTCTATGAAAAAAAGTGGATAATACCACTTAATTAAGTTCACTAGTAAGTTTTCCATAATAATCATCAGGGTTTACAACACTACCTTTATAATAAAGTTCAAAATGTAAATGATTTCCCAAATCACGACTAATATTATTTTCCCCACTAACACCAATTATAGCACCTTGACCTACATTATCATTAACTTTAAAATCAACAGTTCCCATACTTTGATATACACTAACTAAATCATTACTATGTTTAATCTTTACAGTCTTACCCATAATTTCATCGTCAACTATCTCAGTAATAACACCATCAAGAATACTTACAACCTCAAACTCAGCATCACTAGCATAATCTATACCAGAATTTTGCATATAAGTATCACCATAGTAAAGTATAGATTCTTCTTGACTAGCATTATCCGCTTGATAATCATAATAATTCTTAACTACCTTTACCTTTTCATTTACATAAGGCTTAATTATTTGAGGTTCAGTATTAACAACTGGCATATCATTAGTAACATCTGTATCTTCACTAACAACATCTTCTACTTCCTCTACCTCAGTAACATCCTCACTTTTAAACACAACATTATTAATAATTCTTTCTATAAAATAAACACTAGTAAGAAGCATAGCAAGAGACAAAATATAAACTGCTGGCACCACAAATGGTTTTAACTTTCTTTTTTTCATCTTTTTTCACCTCTACTCTAATTATTTACGAGTATTGGTATTTTTATACACTAATTTTCAATTTTTTTTAATTTTGTACCAGTATAATAATGAGCAAGTATTTCGTCATATTTATATCCAGCCTTTGCCAATCCATAAGTACCATATTGACTCATCCCTACACCATGTCCATATCCTTTAGTTTTAATAATAACTTCATCACCATCTTGTACCATAGAAAAATCTGTAGACCTAATCTTAAGCTTAGTATAAACATCTCTTCCCGTAAACTTAACTCCATTAATTTTCAAACTAATAATCCTGTTACTAGAACTTCTTTCCAATACTTCAACTTCTAATTTATCACTATCATCAAGTCCCAATTTCGATAACACTTCATCTAAACTAAACTTAGAAGTATAATTAAAAGTACTTGAAACTTTCTCATCCCAACTAGAATCAACACTCTGAAGATAAGGAACATCCTCAGAAAAAACAACCTGACTATCCTCAGTATAACCATTACTAGTTGAAAAAAACATTGTATTAGCAACTTCTCCATTATATTCCAAATACTCCATAGAAGTCTCATTAACAGCCTCTCTTACTTTATTAATATAACTAACATACTTACTCCCCCACTTTTCCTTTAAATCATCATCATCTAAATAAACTTGATTACTAGTAGTATCAAGAACATCATAGCTACCATTTTTATTATCATTAATTTTCTTTAAAGCATAACTCCTACTAGCAACCGCCTGTGCCTTCAAAGCCTCAATATCAAAACTAACAGGCATCTCCCCTCCAACAACCCCAACAACATATTCTTCCAATCTAATACTATCAAGTCTATTCTTATCAACTCTCTTAACCCTAATCAAAATATTAGAAACATAATCTAACTTAATTTCCACCTCATCTAATATTTTAACCTCTTTATTAAAAAAAATAACAACAAAAAAAGGAATAATTAATACTACTACGGTGATTATTATTAATTTTCTCATA
>CALVPO010000072.1 GCA_944351345.1 uncultured Bacilli bacterium
GTATAGCTTACTCTAACTATATTGTTTGTCATGTTAGATGCACCGTTGTATGCTAATATAATACTAGTTGCATCTTGTCTTTGAGCTGTTATTGTACCTAAAGTTATACCGGCATCAATTGGGGTATATATGAAATCTGTAAATGGTGTTGTTGCAATTTTTTGTGCTTCGCTAAAGCCATTATTATTTCTGTATGTTTCATAAGATAGCTCAATATAATATAATGTATTGGCTTTTAATTTTGTAAATGTTATTACTTGATTAATAGCATCTGCTCTAATACCTTCTTTAGTTTCTACTACAGCATTTGATTCATCTTTTAATTTTGCTGTATATGTTCCATATTTTATTACTTTGCTAACATCAGTTACTGTTGGAGTAAATTCTATGTAATACTCTCCATTTTCGTCGTCTCCCCTATAACCAGAAGTTAGAGTATTATTTAAATTAAATATTGCTTCTTCTAAGGTTGGTATTGTTATGTTATAATCAGGTTCTCCTGCAACTATTTTATCTCCGGTTGTACTTAAAGATTCATTTTGATATAAGATTACTTTATCTTCCTCATTATAAGTATTATTAGTATATGGAACAGCATAGACGTATAATTTATAATATTCTCCGCCGAATACAAATTTATCTCCAGTAAAGATGTATTCAATATTTTTATTGTTAATATTTTCTAGTTCCTCCATACCTACTTGAATATAGCAACCACTTACATATCCATTATCAGAACTTCCTAAATTATTGTTATTACAACTAGAGGTAACACTACCATCAAAATTAACAGGGTTATTATCTTTATCAAATAGTTCAAATCTAATTTTATAATTTTCAGTACTCTTTAATTTTAGTCTCCAACTTAGTGTTTTGTTAGATGATTCATTATTATACGATGTTGGATTTACTGATAGAGTTATTTTTTCTAGAATAGAATCACTATTAAGTGTTTTTGCTTCATATGTTTTTACTGTGTAACTATTTTGAGAAGACATATCATATAATCTTGTTAGTTTGCCATCGACGTATGCTGATATTGTTATATAATATGTTGTATCTGGTTTTATATTTTTATATTCAACCTGTTCTGCTGTTGCGGTTCCATCATTTATAGTAATATCACTAGTTAAAGTTGTTAATTTATTATTAAGTTCAGGATCACTATATATGTCTATATAATACTTGTTATGTACTTGGCCATCTTTTTCAAATTGACCATATACTCCAGATGAAGTTATATTTAGTTTTATACTGTTTATCGTACTTCCTGCTGTTGATAAAGATACTTTAGGAACAATATTATTAAATCTATAACTTTTACTAGTAGCATTTAAATTTGCTGCTTTTAATACTTTAACGTTGTATCCTTCAAAATCTTTTTTTCCATCATTGAATACAATACCATTATTGGTCATAGATAAATTATAATTTATACCTGCATTACTTGGTAACGTATCTGTATCATAATAAGTTGCTCCTTCTGATGGGTTATAATTGTTAGTGTTTTCTAAATAGTTATATATGTATATATTAGTTGAATCTAGTACATAATCTTCTTTTAAGAAATATATACCATTTATTGTTGTATCTTCATTGTTAGTTGTTGTTGTTGTTGATCCTGTGTTATAGATATTTAAGTATCTTCCTTTTACTTTATTTTCTAGGATAAGTCCATTAGGGAATTTTTGATTAATTCCTATAAGGCCACTATCATAATAAGCTTCTACTGATACTTCTAAGTTATGTTTCATAAATCTACTTATGTTGGCATAGTCAATTGCTATATATTTTACTGTATTTGTTATAGGATTTCCTTCAGCATCAACTCCTCCTGTATCTACTTGTTCTGTATTTAATCTTCCAGCTAGAAAATATCTTTTATAGTTTTCTATATTATCGTCATCTGTTGCTTTAATAGTTACCCCGTATGCAACAGCTCTTTTGGTTATATCATTATCTATAAATTTTATTTTTAATGTATTATCATTATCGTTTACTAAGTTATATAGTACTTCTCCATTGTAGTCATACTCTGATTCAAATTCTGATTTTGTTATTTCTGTATAACTATTTTTTCCTTTAGTATTTTTTCTATTTATATATACTGAGTATTCGGATTTTTCTTCGATTGGAATCTTTATATCATGGTAATTTCCATCTACTTCTATTTTGGTATCAGCACTTTGATATTCGTTATTATCTCCTACTGTATAATATAAATTATTGTCATATAGGGCGTTATCTACGTCAGTGATGCTATATCTATATGTTACACTATTTTCTGTACTAGTAGATATGTATTGACTTATAATTGGACTTTGTCTATCTATACTTAAGTTTTGAGATAATTTATCATGAGTATAGGTAGGATTGTCTCCATTTTCTGTTGTGAATTTTAGTTCGTAGCTTACTTTGTAATCATAGCCTCTAGTAAAATAATTTTTTCCGTCATCTAAATCGCTTGAGTCTAGATAAATTGTTTTACTTTTTGGCTGGTATTTATTTCCCATATCTGTTGATACTCTTTTTATTTCTCTATTAGTTGTTGAATTATATATAACATAGTCAACTATTACTTTTTCATAAGTAAATGCTGAATCTACAAAAGCATCGCTTAGACTATTATCAATAGTTAGACCTACTATTGTATCTTCGTTTAAAGCGTCTAAGTTATCAACTGTTTGAGATAACATTGTATATTCGTCTTCTGTTAGATCTTTTTTCATTATAGGTGTAACGTTTATATATTTATAATTAGGATTAGTTTCAATTCTAGAATCAAGATAATACGATGGAGTTAATTTGAAAGTGTATATGTTATCTTCTACTGGGATTTCGTTTCTTCCAGTTGAATCTAATACACGTTCTATTTCTACTGTATATGCTCCATTTAGTGTACCTGTTGAATTATTAGTTACTTGAATCATTTTATTTAAACTATCTAATTTACCTAATTTTTGGTTATTAAATAAGCTGTTGGTAATAGTAAAACTACTAAAGAAATCTTCGATTTGAGTTTTATCTGTCATGGTGTATGTACCAATTAATTTATCTGCTACATTATAACTTCCACTGTATAGGTTCATTTTGATGCTTGATACTTCTTCTTCTATGGTTGAATCTTGAGGTTTATTTAATACAGCATCAAATGTTACTACGTTTGCTGAATTTTCAGTTCCATCTTTATTTGTTCCACTTATATTATCTCCTATTATTTTTAATTTTAAATGTTCACTTTCATCTGTTTTTATATAAAATGGATCTCCTATTTGGACGTTTGTATGAGCATTGCTATCGTCGTCATAATAATCTCCATATATTTTTACAATATAAGTTGTGTCTGACGATAAGCCTTTTAGATTCATTTTATATTGTAGAGTTGATGGATTAAAAGTTATCTGTTGATCATTTTCTGATGTTTCATCAGTTCCTAATTTGTAATATCTTAATGTTATATTGTTTGTTCTGTTAAAACAACTTCTACCACTTAGTGGAACAGTACAGTTAGCATCAATTAAAGTTATAGTTCCACTAACACTATTCATAGTTGCTGTTTCTTGTTCGAATTTAATATTTGGTTTACTTTTGATAAGAAAGTTGCCGCTGTAATCAGATTCCACTTCTCTTATCATTTCGTTATCGTTATATTGGGCTACTACTTTACATCTATAGTTTACTCCTGTTTTTAGTTCTTCTATTTCGTTTAGATTTAATTCTATAGCATCTTTATCATTTTTGGTTGTAGAATATGCTAATATTGGTTCAGTTCCATCTAAGCCTATAGAATCTGCTTCATATACTTCATACGTATAAGAAATAATACTATTATCTGGATCGTTTATATTTTTTACTTCAATATTAAAGATTATTTCTTCTGAGTTTGTTTTTACTTCTATATCAGATAATGTTGGAGTTTGTTTTAAAGTCGTATCTATTCTATTTATTGTATATAAATTAGGATATTTTACACTATCTATCCAAATTTCATCTATGCTTACGGAATAGCTTGTATTTGATTTTAATCCTGTGAATTCTATTGTTGGGGTAATTGCATTATTTTCTACTATGTATTCGTTTGGCGTTATTGATTCATTGCTACCATTATTATCATAAATACTTACTTTTACTTTATTTACATCAGTGTTTTCATCAAATATTACATTATATGATAAACTGTCTTCTGTTGCATATTGCTTTTCTAAACTTATTCCTAATTTTTTAGTTTTGAATGTTTTTTGAAAGTATTGTTTTTCGTTGTTATTACCTGTTTCTATTATTGTTAGAGTATATTCTGTGTCTGGTAATAATGCATTTTTTGTTACTTTAAATGTTCCATTAACGGCTGGTATTGCTATTGGGGCTTCTTTTTCGTTATTTAAGACATTGGTTAATTGAGCTACTAATTGGCCATTTATGGAACTAGCATTATTTAATTGAAGTGAGGCATCTATTGATGTTGATGTTACATCGGCACTTATTAGCTCTATTTGAGCTGAATCACTTCTTCCTGATTGACTACCATTTCCGTTTTGATTATTCTCAGAATTTTCTGTATTTTCATTATTTTCGCCTGTTTGATTTTCATCACCAGTAGTTGATGTTTCATTTCCTTCTCCGGTAGTTGTTTCGTTACTGGTAGTTGTTTCTGTTAGATTATTTTCTCCTTCAGTACCATTTCCGTCGCCTTCTCCACCACCAGAATTTTTACTATCTTCTACGTCTAAATTTATATTTTCATCACCATCTATAGTTATTTGCGATAATAACATTTTTGCACTGCCATTATAATATATTTTTTCGTTTCCTAAATTTATTATAATATTATCTCCAATATAAATATAACTGTCTTGGGCTGTTACTTGATAGCTATTTTCTTCATTATCTATTTTTACTACTCCATTTTCAATAAATAATACTTCAAAATAGTCGCCAGCTATTCTTTCAGAACTATTAGGTATTTCTAGTGATAAGTTAGAGCCGGCTATTATATATTTTTCATCGCTTATTCTTCCTACAAAGGCATTTACATTAATGTCATCTCCGTTAGTTGTGATAACATATTTATTATTTTCATGTTTAATTAAATTATTGCGATTAACATTATAATAAGATATTATAGAAGAATTTATCTCTCCTAAATTTACTAGTGCACCTTTTTTTAGATAACCTATTGATCCATCATTGTAGTGTACAAAGCTAGCTGGATCTACTACAACTGATTTAGAACTGTTATCTTCGAAGGTTATGTCATCATCAGCGTTTTCTTTATATTTTGTATTAGCACTAAAATAATACTTAGTATTACTTTTTTTAGTGGTTGTTGTGGATATAATATATCCTTCATTATTAAATACTAAGCTTTCATCTTTATATAATGCAATTGCTCCTATTACTAATAGCACTAGAGTTATAACACTTATTATAACTATAAATAAAAATTTGTTTTTTATAAATTTAAACATAGCATATCACCCTATATTCTATTCTTACGATAATTATATCATTTGGGATATTTATTGTCAATTTTAGTATAATATTTTTACTTTAGTTTTTTATTCTAATTATTCCATGTGTCTGCAAAATTTCCTGGGTTTTGATATTCATCTTTTAATACTTGAACACTACTTCCATATCCTTTTAATTGAAAATGGGGAGTATCTTCAAAGGTAGTCCAATCTCCACCCCATTCTAAGCCTATTGATTTGCCTAATTCTCCTACTTTTTTTAATTTTTCTTCATCATATTCGCTTCCTTTTTCATCTATACATATATCAAAAGCTATTCCCCAATGATGTAATGAAGAATAATCTTCTCCTTTGGCATTTGTAACAACTTTTTCTTTTTTTATAATATTACCTTCATCATCTCTACCTTTATTATAAAGTTTGTTTTGTCTTTTTACTGTTCTTACTGTTTCAGTTACTCTAATTGGAATTCCTTCTTTTTCACTTAGTTCTACTAATTTAGTCATTTTTTGGGTTAATTTAGGATGAGGTCTATTTAGACTAATAGCTCCATTTTTATCATAGCTATATAATGGTAATTCAGGTGGAGTTGTAGTATCATTTAAATTAATGTTAGTAATATTGGGAGTCTCATCTACTAGGCAATAAAGATCTTCTATTTCATTATTAGAACTGATAGTATTAATATTAGATTTTGTTGCGTTATTTAAGTTGTTTATAATTGATGGTGCTAAATTAAGTTTAATCTTATTTAGATTGTTTGTAATTTTTATTGGTTTTATGTTCATAATTTTGATTCTCCTTTTTAGTGTAATTATTTTTCTACTCTTATAAATTTATAGTGACTATCTTCTTTTTCAAAGATATATGAGTATATATTAAATTTATTTTTGTTGTTTACTAAGACGTTTGATACTATATTTAAGTTATTAATAAAGCTTAAGTCTATAGAATCTTTATCTACTACTGCTACTTCATTTTCCATATTATAATCGCTATAAAATTTTATATCATCTTCTGTTATATTTATGAATGCTACTCTTTCATAAATAATTAATTGGTCTCCTTGATATACTGCATTTACAAAGATTGTATCTACTACTTGGGTATAATTATTTTTTATATTATCATGAATACATATACTATCTTGGTTTATGTCTATTTGGGGATTATCATTATTTAAGGTTTGGATTTCAAAATCAATGTCGTTGGGAAAAAGTTTGCTATTTGTCATTTTTAAATCTTCTAGATTGATTTTATAACAATTATTTTGGGGATCTAATGGTTGATTTTGATAATCCATACTTTGAATTGTAAGATATGTTTTTAGAATATTATCTAAGGAATCATATTCAGTTTTATTTTTTCTATAATAATATGCATAGTAATCTTTTGATGAGTTACTTCCTATTATGTTAAAAAGTATGCCTTCTTCTGGGTTGAACTGATGATATAAATCTCTTATTGTTGAGTCTTCATTGTCATTAAAAGTTGCTGTTTCAGTTAAATTTACTTTTTTTGGTTCTGTTTTGGTGTTAGATAATGAATAAATACCTATAGAAATAATTACTAGTATAATTATGCCTATAATAATTAGATTTATATTCTTTTTAATCACTATGCTCAACCCTTTCTATTAATCTATTAATAAATTTTTTATGTAACCAATATCATTATTTTTATTACCTAAATTATCTTTTTGATATGTTAAGGTTAAAATATAAGTTTGTCCACTTAGTAATGCTTCATCTGTTATACTTCCTGTTTTGTTGCCACTTATGCCATTTACTAAAGTTTTATTTTTTTGATTACTTG
>CALVPO010000073.1 GCA_944351345.1 uncultured Bacilli bacterium
AGCATAAGTACCACCTGTAATTAATACAGCATATATAAATAGACCTAATACTATGTATTTATAGTATTTGCCCCCCCCGAATTAACTTTCACGTAACCAAACATTTTCTTCATTATCTTTTATCTCCTACTCTATTTCTAATCTAATTATATAACAAGTAAGAAAAAAAGAAAAGTATAAAATATAAATCTATATCTAACAACTTTCCTTCTTACTAACTTTATCATAGCCCCTAAACAAAACTAAACCTTTCCCCTTATTATCCTTTAAAACTTCTTGATCTATAGTACTCAACTCTTCACCAGCTAAATCACTATATTTTTTCCTTAACCATAAAAAGTCTCTATATCCTTCCCTTTCTACAATACTCCTATCGTCATAATGATTCAAAGAATATAAATAATTATTTCTTAAATCTTTCAAATCATTAATATATTCTTTCTTAAAAGCCTCCAAAGTATAAATAGAAACATCATAATAATAAGCCTTCATTCCTTCATCATAAGCTAAATTAATAACTAAATAATATCCATCATTATCAGCACAACTTCTTAATTTACCTTCAAATATAGATAAATAATCCTCTGTAACTGTCTTATAGCGACTATACCTATCTTTAAAATAAATATAACTATCTAACTTATTTTTTACCTCATCACTAACTATTAATCCTCTATCTTTAACTACTCTATTAAAAATACTATCTATAGTATAAATAGCAGTATATTTACCACTATCTCTATCCATAAGTCCATTACCAAGTATAGTATAAAATATATCAGCCATCTTCTCTACAATTTCTTCTTCACTAAAAACATATCCTTTTCCATCAACACCTTCAAAAAATAAATTTTTATCTTTATTACTATTAACTACCATAATAATTCCTCCTACTACTAATATAGTATATCACAACTATATTGTTAAAAAAGAAATTTAACTAATTGATAATTAATCAACAAAAAAAGACCATAATATATGATCTTTATATATAAAATTATTTAATTTCAATAGTTTTCTTTGATGATTTCTCTTCTTCTTTTTTAGGCATAGTAATTTTTAAAATACCATTTTCAAATTTAGCATCTATATTATCTTTATCTATATCACCAACATAGAAACTTCTTTGATATTTTCCATAGCTTCTTTCTTTTCTAACATAATTCTTATCGCTATCTTCATCATTAGTTTCACTATTCTTCTCTGCAGTAATAGTAAGATAATCATTATCATCAACTTCTATTTTTACATCTTCACGATTAAATCCAGGGATGTCCATCTCCATAGTGTAAATTCCATCTTTCTCATAGATATCACATCTCATCTTAGACATCTCATCTCCTCTTACTGGAGTAAAGAAATCATCAAATACACCATCTAAATAATTTGGCATTAATCTTGGAAATAAAGCCATATCTATCATCACCTTTCATTATTCATTATACTACTATTTTAGCAATTGTCAAGCCTAATTGCTAATTTTTTTAAATTTTTTTCTATGTAACAGAAAAGATTAAGATTTTTTTACTCTTAATCTCTATTATTATTTACAAATATAACTTATTTATACTAAGGTTTAAATATTATTTTAACAGCAGAATCTTTGCCATTAGTAAGTCTTTCAAAAGCTTCTTGAGCTTGATCTAACTTAATAGAATCATCAATATACTTAGTAACATTTATCTTCTTACTTGCAATTAATTGAAGACACTCATCAAACTCTTTAGGTCTGTACGCTATAGCTCCTTGCATCTTTATCTCTCTCATAACAGCAAGTGCAGATGGTATAGAAACAGCATCAATTGATACACCAACTAAAATAATAGTACCACCAGGTTTAACACACATTAAAGCCTCACTAACAGCAGCACTTACACCACAACACTCAATAACTTTATCAAATCCACCTGTCTTAGCCACCAAATTTGAAATAGTCTTAGCATCAGTTGCATCAAAATATTCATCTACTTTTCCATAATTAACAGCCTTTTTACCACGCTTCTTATTAGTTTCTAATACAGATACATAACTAGCCCCATTCATCTTAGCAAACTCAGCTGCCATAAGTCCAATAATACCAGCACCTATTATTAAAACTTTATCACCTATTTTAATATCAGCTAAATTAATAGCATGAAGAGATACAGCAGTAGGTTCTACCATACAAGCAGCATCATAACTAACATTACCAGGAATCTTCCTAACCATATCAGGCCTACAACTAGTATACTCAGCATAACCACCAGGATTAGTTAAAGCAAGTCCAACAGCTTTAGACCATGTTTCTGGACAATATTGATAATCCCCAGTAGCACAAGCTTCACATTTCAAACAAGGAGAAATAGGTAACCCAGTAACTCTATCCCCCTTCTTAAGATCTTTTCTACTACCAGGATCAACAACTACCCCAGCAAACTCATGTCCCATAACTAATCCAACAGGATTACCACTAACCCAATTATGAATATCAGAACCACATATACCACAAGACTTAACTTCAATAACAACAGAACCATCACGACTAACAGGCTCATCCATCTCTTTTAAAACCAACTTCTTCTCCCCTGAAATAGATACACATTTCATTTAATCTACCTCCTACTATGAAATAATTATAACACACCATAATAATTAATCAACAAAAAAATAATACTACTTTACAAAATAATATTATTTTTCCACCAATATTAAAGTCTCTTCCCACTCTTTAGTCTTATCATCCAATTTAATATTTAACGCATCAATTTCACTCTGTATTTTCTTAACATTATCCCCATCTAAATAAACATCTTCATTAAAAAACTCCTTATTTTTCAAACTAATCTTATTTTCCAAATCAGTAATTTCTTTCTCCAACTTCTCAAGTTTCCTTTCTAATCTTCTCTTCTCTTTTAAAGGACTAACATACTTTTCCTTTTTTAAAGATTTACCTTTAACAGATTCTTCTTTATCCACATTATCATTATCTAAAAACATTTCATCACTATAACCATATGGATAATATAAAACCTCACCCCTTTTAAACAAAAGTATACTATCACATACACTATTAATCAAATATCTATCATGACTAACCATTACAATAGTACCTTCATAAACCTCAAGCATATTTTGAATAGTTTCTTTACTTATAATATCTAAATGATTAGTAGGTTCATCTAATATAAGTAAATTAGGTTTATGAAAAAATATTTTACACAAACTAAGTCTAACTTTTTCACCACCAGATAAATCAGCAACTTTCTTAAATACATCATCTCCCCTAAATTCAAAAGCCCCTAAAATATTTCTAATATCTTTAGGACTCATTTCTGAAGCCAATTTATCTAATTCATCATAAACAGTATTCTCTAAAAAAAGATCATCCATACTCTGATCAAAATACCCAATATTAACTCGTTTTCCAAATACAAATTTACCAGACAAAGGAGAAATTTTACCAACTAACGTTTTCAAAAAAGTAGACTTTCCAATACCATTATCCCCTATTATTCCTATTTTATTTCCTTTCTCTACATTTAAAGAAACATAATTAATAACCTTATCGTAACCTATTCCCAACTTTTTAACCTTCAAAACATCTCTATAACTATCAATATCAGGTTTAAACATAGCACGAAAAGTTCTCAAATTTTCCGAAATAGGCTTTTCAATCTTAGTCATATGCTCAATTTGTTTCAACTTCGACATAGCCATACTAGCTTTACTAGGTTTATATCTAAATCTATCAGCAATTTTCTTAAGTCTCTCTATTTCAGTTTGTTGTATCTTATAATCTTTAAGAACCTTATCATAATTAGCCTTCTTTTGCAGCAAATAACTAGAATAATTACCAACATACCTACTTAAAATACCATATTCTATTTCATATATAACATTACAAACATTATCTAAAAACATCCTATCATGTGAAACAACTACAACACTTTTAGGATAATTCTTCAAATATTCTTCTAACCAAATAATAGCCTTAATATCTAAATGATTAGTTGGCTCATCCAACAACAACAAATCAGGCTTACTAAGTAACAATCTAATAAAAGCCAATTTAGTACGTTGACCACCAGAAAATTCATTTATTTTCTTATACTTATCATCATTAGTAAATCCAAACTTTCTAAGTGCTAATTCATATTCTTTTTTATAATTATATCCACCCATATACTTATATTGATAAAGTAAAGAATTATATTTTTCTAAAACATCATCACTATAATTATTTTCAAGAATACCTTCTAACTTTTTAATATTATTCTCTATATCAATTAAATCTTTATAAGCCATTAAGATATATTCCATCATTGACATTGAATCATCACAAATAACATTTTGACTAAAGTAACCTATCTTAAAATTACCTATCTTATTAACACAAAAATCTTCACTACCTATTCCAGCTTCTAATGGAACCTCTCCAATTATAGCCTTAAATAAAGTAGTTTTACCACAACCATTCCTACCAACTATCCCAATTTTATCATGCTCATGAACAACAAAATTAATCTCTTCTAATATAGTCTTACCAGCAACACTAACAGCACCATTACTAATTTTATAAAGCATTATATCACCTCAAACTATATAATTATTTTCCTCTACCTTTCTTTTTAAATTCAAACAAAGGATTTATCTTTTCATCTTTAAAATCTCTAAATAAAACATATATAAAATCTTTCATAATATTTCTTGTCTTTTTATCAATACCATTAGTCTCCATAACCAACTTAAGAATAAGTTTCTTATTTTCTAAAACATCATTAAGATTATTAACACCAGCCCTATCAAAAACCATAAATAAAGCATTAACAAAATCTTCTCTTTCATTATCATCATACTTATCTAACCATTTAATCATACTCTCATCAAATATCCTACTAAAAGAACTAAGTTGAACTCTTTCTAAAGTCTTATCTCTAACAACCCAAGTAGATAAGTCATGTGCATAAATACTCTTTCTACTTGATCTAACAACCACATAATTATCATCATGTCTAAGTAAAAGACCAACAATAGAATAATTAGGTATAATATGCACAATCCTATCTTTAATACTCTTATAATATTTACTTTCTATTTCTTTTTTTCTAAGACCAGGACCATCATTATTATATATACAAATTATTCTATCTTTAACCCAAAAATTAGAATACATAGCAGCCACCATTGCCAAATTTCCTCCCTTAGAATGTCCACCTAAAATTATATCTTTATTATTAAATAAAAAATGTCTATTCAAATAATCAATAGCTCTACTATGTGATAAAACAGGAAATTTATAAGCCATCATAAAATCCTCTTTCCAGCCACTTATCAATTGATCAGTACCTTCATAAGAAACATAAACCAATCTTTTATTAATTTCAATCGTAATAGCACTAAACTGTTGCTTATCATTACCAATATAAGAATAATTATAAAGAAGTAAATCTCCATAACGCCTAGTATCTTTAATATATCTAAATACCTTTACTGCAACTTTAATAGCAGTAATATACTTTTTTGAATCATCATAATCCCTAAAAAAACTAGCACCAACATCCCTAAGAGACTTCTTATTAAATCTATTATTACTAACATATCCACTCAAACTAACATAAGCAAAAGATGAAAAAACAAGATTATCAATCTCATTAAATTCAACTTCCTTAAAAGTATAACAACTGTATTTATCAATATAGCTAAAAAGATTCATAAATATCCCTCATTTCATCACCTATTATAGCAAATAACTATTAATTATGCCATTTATTTATTATGGTTTACAACTGAATTTACATACAAAAAAAAGCACTAATTAAAATTAATGCTTCCTTATAAACTATTAATTGATTTTTAAAGCAATTTTCTTACTAATAACTCTTAATCCAACTACTGATGCGCCAATTAATGACAATATTACTAATAAATTAATATCACCAGTTTTAGGATTAGTAACGTTAGTATTAGTAGTATTAGCACTACCATTATTAGTAGTAGTATCAGTATTAGGTTTTTCTTCTACTACTTTCTCAATTACAGTTTGGTTACCATCTTCATCTGTAACTACTACATAATTATCAGTAACGTCTTTACCTAATTTTTCATCATAAACAGAATAATTACTTTTACCTTCTGCTGACGATAATGTAGCACCACTAACCTTTAAACTATTAGAAGCAGCACCTGCAACATTAACTTGATTTCTAATAGCAGAATTATTAACAGAAGTTAAAGTTCCACCTATAACAGTTGCATCTGCTAAATTATCTAAAGCAAAAGCATTAGTACTAGTTAAATCTCCACCAGCAATAGTAACAACACAATTAGCTCCATTTTTAACAGCATTACTAGTAGCAGTAAAAATTCCATTATTAATAGTCATAACAGGTGTTCCTTTAGTAACTACTACACCTTCATCATTAACATATTTAATATTACCAATTAATGAAGTATTAGAAGTACTCTTAAAGTTTCCACCATTAATAGTTAAATTACCCTCATTACGAACAACATAGAAATTTTGAGTAGTCTCAAAATTACCACTTTCAATAACTAAAGTACCTAAATTAGTAATAGCACTATAAGTAGAAGCTTCTTTTTGAGTAACAACACCAGTTCCAACGCTATCCTTAATAGTTAACTTACCACCTTCAAGAACCTTTAAAGCCTCACATGCTTCAGTAAAATTCAAGAACTTATGCCCATTAAGATCTAAGACAACATCTTCACCAGATTTTATAATAAAATCTTGTGCTACATCACCAGTTAATTTAACATAATAAACATCGTCTTGCTTAGTAACCTCAACATTAGGATCCCAATCAATATCTATTTTATCCGTCCCAGTTGATATATCAACAGTAGATGCATTTACTCCCATAGGAACACATACTAATGTTAAAAATACTCCTAAAATATACATAATTCTTTTTCTCATATCTACCCTCATTCCTATAGTAAAATAATATCAAAATAATTATTAAAAGTAAATATAAATAAATTATATTTACACTAACATTTAAAATAAATATCAAAACAAAATTCTACTACTTACAAAAACAATTATAACAAGAAAAATGAATAATGAAATTTAAATAATTTCATTATTCACTCGAAATCCTTTCAGGATTTCCTTTCTTTTAT
>CALVPO010000074.1 GCA_944351345.1 uncultured Bacilli bacterium
CGGATTATCTATAAGACAAGTTAATCGTCTAATACACATTTATAAAGAGAAAGGCAAATCTGGGTTTGTACATGGCAGCCGAAATAAAAAACCTATTACAGCCCTAGATAAGCAAATCTCTGATAATATTTTACTACTTTATACTACTAAATATCAAGGCTTTAATTTTAGCCATTTTAAAGATTATTTGGAGGAAGAAGAAAATATTTGTAAATGTTAAAATAAAATGTAGGATTATGACAAATTTAAATGTCGGTTTTCCTACATTTTTAGTTATTAGTGGTACAATTACCATAGAGGTGATTGTAGATATGATAGAAAATGAATTAAGAAATATGTTAAAGGAGTTGATAAGAATGAATATAAAACCTAATTTTGCGGCATTAGGTCGTGAATACGGATGTGATTATAGAACTGCAAAAGCAAGATATTATGAAGAATTGAATAAAGAAAATAGTATAGAAATAATAAAAAAAGAAAGAAAGCATATTATTGATGAATTTAAAGAAATAATAGACAATAAATTAGAAACAACACTAGGCGTAACTGCATACTCAATATATTATTTCTTAAAAAACGAAAAGAGATATGAAGGTTCTTATAGCTCAATTAGAGATTATGTTTATAAAAATAAAGATAAAAGAAAGCAACCAGCATCTATAAGAGTTGAACCGATAATTGGAAAGTCTGCACAAGTGGATTGGAAAGAAAACTTTAAGTTAATTAGTAAAAGTGGGGAATTATTTATTATTAATTTATTTTTAATGAGACTACATTATAGTAAAAAATTCTGCGCAAAATTAACCGTAGATAAAAGACGAGATGTGGTTAAAACATGTATTGTTGAAGCTTTAGAATATTTTGAGGGAACTCCAAAAGAAATATGGTTTGATAATATGGCTACTGTAATGGTAAGAGAAGGCAAACACAAAAAAATTCATAATGAAATAAAACAGTTGGGAGAAGATATAGGATTTAAGCCAATATTATGTCGAGCAAGAAGCCCTAAATCAAAAGGAACGGTTGAAAATTTAGCTAAATTATGTGATAGATTAAAATCATATAATAATGAATTTGAGAGTTTAGATGATTTAGTAAATATAGTAAATAAGTTTAATGAAGAATGTGGAAAAGAAAAATCACAAGCTCATAATAAGAGCGTAAATGATGTTTTTGAAAAAGAAAAAGAATATCTAATACCTCTTCCAAATAATAATATACTTGAAAAATATAAACAAACAATTGAATACAGAAAAGTCTCACAAGACTCAATGATTGTATATAGAGGTAACAGATATTCAGTTCCGACTCGATTTATTGGTTCTTATTTAGGCATAAGAATAATAGATAATCAAGTCTATATATATGATAACACAGATTTGATAAGATGTCATAAAATTACAGAAAATAATTTAAATTATAATTACGAAGACAAATTGGAAATATTAAAAAGCGATTTATTATTTGGATTAGATAAAAAAGAAATAGAGAATAAAATATCAAATAATAATTTACAAATATATGATTTTTTGAAAGGAATGAATTAAAATGTTAAATGAAACGATAAATATATTAAATGATCTAGGTTTATATGGTTTAAAAAACAGTATAAGTAATGAAATAGATTATATAACAAATAACAATTTATCATTTTTAGAGGGGTTAAATCATTTTATAAAAAACGAAGTTAAATATAGAGAGATAAATAGAGCAGAAGCGAATATAAAAGTAGCACATTTCCCTTACTTAAAAGAAATAAGAGATTTTGATTTTGACTATCAACCAAGTATTAATAAGGATGTTATAAATGATTTATCAACATTAAGGTTTATTGAGGAAAAGAAAAATGTATTATTTTTGGGAAACCCAGGAGTTGGAAAAACGCATTTGGCAACATCAATAGGTATTGAGGCAGCAAAAAAAAGAAATTCAGTATATTTTATAAGTTGTAATGATTTAATAACTAATTTAAGTAATGCATTTAAAGAAAATAGATTAGAAAATAAAATAAAGTTTTACTGTAAATATAAGTTATTAATAATAGATGAAATAGGATATTTGCCTATAACGAGAGACGAAGCAAATATGTTCTTCCAATTAACAGCAAAAAGATATGAAAATAAACCAACAATAATAACAACTAATCAACCATTTTCAAAATGGGGAGAAGTTTTTGGAGATACAACGATTGCATCAGCAATAATAGATAGATTAGTACATCACTCTGCTATTATAAATATTAAAGGTAAATCTTATAGAATAAAAGATTTAGTGCAAGATGATTTTGAACATAAAAAAACTAGCTGAAAACTACGTTTCAAACATGTCAAAAACCTACATAACTTTTTGTCAAAACTCAACAAAAAAAACTTGACATTTACAATATTTTCATTTTTTGAAAATATCAATCATTAAACGACTATAAATAATTAAAAATATTTCTGGTTGTCAAAAGGAAATTGGAATAAATTTTCCCGCGAATGTTTAAAAATTTTTAAGACATTTTCCAAAACTATTGACACCTTTTTTTACAAAAAAAACATTTCTAACTAAAACTATAACTTTCCTTTATAAAAATATATTTTCATAGCTTCTTCACTATACTCTGGCTTTGAAATATCTATATCAAGAAAATTTGAAATATAATATATTAAATATTGAGAAGCAATTAACAAATCATACTCACACAATATACCATCATATCTGCTTTCAATTATCAAATTTCTATCTTTTGATAAATAATCTAATAAATTTTTTTCATACAAACTTGTTGTTTTTTGCTTAAAATAAATATTCTTTTTTTGACTCAAATGTTCATAATTAATAAATCTCCCATGAGAAAAATTTTTCTTTTCATGAATTAAACAATTATAAATACCTGACTCCACTATTTTACTCTCTAAATCAATTCCAGCAGATTCAGTAAAATCACCTGTAAAAATATTTAACTGACTACCGCTTTTAAAAAAATCTGTCAACATCTTCTTATTATCCTTAAAATATTTATTAAAATAATCTTTCCAATATTTTATACAATCTCTAATAAATTCTTCAACATCATCTCTTGCAACACTCTTAAAATATAATTTCAAAAATAAACTAGCAGGAGCTATAGCACCTTCAAAAGACAAAAAACCTCTTTCTTTTCCTTTATTAGTACCAGTCCTATATGAAATAACATTATCTTTAGTCATTCCTGTTTTAGTTACAATTTTCTGTAATTCTCCTTTAGATATAATATATTTAATTTGATTATCAATTAATTTAGTTGAAACTATTAGATCATCTGTAGTACCAGAATAAGTAAACATAAATACAGAATCTACTTGACTATTATTTCTATAATATAAATCTCTTGGATATAAGCAGGTTGTATTTACATAATATAAATAATTAATAACTTTTGAAGAAAATTTAGCTCCTGCAAAAGAACCACCTGTACCTATAAAAATACTATTATTCATGTCTTTAAAATTAATTTTTTCCATTTTTTCAAAAGCACCACTCTTTATAGCATTTATAATTCTTATCTCTAAATTATTTATATTTATATTACATCTTTTAATTCTCTTTCTCGTTGAAATATCAAACTTCCTACAGGTACAATTATTATCTACTTTTTTTATCTTATATAAATTTTGTATATGTCCTCTAGCACCAATTTTCTTTACCACTTTATTTGTAAGTTTTGTAGCCTTATCAAAAGTAGAATCTATAAACTCCTCATCTATAATATAATTATTTTTTACATATTCTAAGATAAACATTGAAAAAAAGGCATCACCAGCTCCCGTAGGATCAAGCTCTATAGAAGGGGTTGTTAACTCTTTACTAACTTTATAATTATTAAATACAAAATCAGCTCCCTTTTTACCCCTAGTAACAATTATCATTTTCGGATTTAATATATTATATAACTCTTCTAATGAATTTAAAAAAAATCTATCAATTAAATATTTTTCAACACGTTCATTCAAATTTATCAAAACAAATTTATTCTTAATTTTATTAATAATCTCATCATCAGAATAATTATCTAATTCAAAATACTGCCCTAAATCCAACATTTTCTTATTTTTACTATTATCAATAATAATTTGATTTTTATTATTTAAATTATCAAATACTAAAATATCATCATCATTTATAATTTTTAATATGTTATCACAATCTATATTACTTTCATTATACCAATGCTTTTCGCCACATTTTGGACATCTCTTTTTTGAAAAAAATTCTAACTTACCATTTTTTTCAAAATATGATACATGAAAACAACGTGTTTCTAAATCATCTATTATCTTTATATTATCAACATTAACACCAATAGCCTTTAAACTATCTATTGCTATTTTCCCAATAGCATCAGTTCCACATACTCCATAAACTGCAGTTTCAAATTTCATTTTACTAATATTGACAATTATATTATGTGAAGTCATTCCACCATTCACACCTACTAATTTACCATCTTTATAATAAAAATCCGTAACTAAATCACCTATACTAATTATTTTCATTTATGCACCTACTTAAATTTATACAAATAATATTTTTTATCATATCTCAAATACTTATCCCTTCATTAATTTTAATTATAACAAATTTATCATAATAAGTCTTTAATTTGAACAAGTTTAATTTTTGTTTTTGATATTTATGAAAAAAGCACTTGATAATAATGTATTACTGGTAAAACAAATACAAATCAAGTACTATAAAACCATAACTAATTTAGTTCTTTTCTAATATTTCTTTTAAAAATTGTCCCGTATAAGAATTCTCTACCTTACTTACCTCCTCAGGTGTACCAGTAGCAACAACTTCACCACCCATATTACCACCTTCAGGTCCTAAATCTATAATATAATCTGCAACCTTTATTACATCTAAATTATGTTCTATTATTAAAACAGTATCACCATTATCAACTATTCTCTCTAATATAGCAAGTAATTTTTTAATATCATGTGTATGAAGTCCAGTTGTTGGCTCATCTAAAATAAATAAACTCTTACCAGTAGCCTTCTTTTGTAATTCTTTAGCTAATTTAACACGAGCAGCTTCTCCACCTGACAAAGTAGGAGCTGATTGACCTAATTTAATATAATCTAGACCAACATCAGCCATAACTTGTAATTTATTCTTTACTTTAGGATGATTTTCAAAAAATACTAAAGCCTCTTCTACTGTCATATTTAATACATCATAAATAGACTTACCCTTATATTTTATCTGAAGTGTTTCTCTATTATATCTAGTTCCCTTACATACTTCACATGGTACATAAACATCAGGTAAAAAATGCATCTCTATCTTCTTAACACCATCACCCCAACAAGCTTCACATCTGCCACCTTTAACGTTAAATGAAAATCTTCCTTTATCATATCCTCTTATCTTAGCCTCTTTAACTTCAGCAAAAATACCTCTTATATCATCAAAAACTCCAACATAAGTAGCAGGATTGCTTCTAGGAGTCCTACCAATAGGTGCTTGAGATATATCTATTACTTTATCTATATTTTCAAATCCTTTAATTATTCTATGACATCCAGGTATCTCCTTAGATTTATAAAGATAATTTCTAGCACTCTTGTATAATATTTCATTTACTAAAGTACTCTTACCAGAACCAGATACTCCAGTAACACAAGTCATAGTACCAAGTGGTATACGTACATTTATATTTTTTAAATTATGTTCTTTTGCACCTTTAATCTCTATATACTTTTTATTACCTTTACGTCTTTTTTCTGGTATATCTATTTTATACTCACCAGTCAAATACTTACCAGTTAAACTGTTTTTATTTTTCATAACCTCCTTAGGTGTACCATAGGCCATAACTTCCCCACCATGTTCACCAGCCATTGGACCTATATCTATTAAATAATCAGATGCTAACATAGTATCAGTATCATGCTCTACCACAATCAAAGAATTACCAAGATCTCTCATATTAAGTAATGAATCAATAAGTCTCCTATTATCCCTCTGATGAAGACCAATACTAGGTTCATCTAAAACATATAAAACACCAGTAAGTCTAGAACCTATCTGAGTAGCAAGTCTTATCCTTTGACTCTCACCACCTGATAAAGTACCAGCATTTCTAGATAAAGTTAAATACTCTAAACCAACATTTATTAAAAAATCCAATCTAGAATTTATCTCTTTTAATATAATAGAAGATATCTCTTTCTGTTCCTTATTTAATCTTAACTTAGAAATAAACTCTTTTAATTCTTTAATAGATAACTGTGTTACTTCATAAATATTTTTCTTACCAACTAATACTGATAAAACACTTGGTTTCAATCTTGCGCCACCACAAGTCTTACAAGGAAGTTCCATCATAAATTGTTCTATCCAGTCTCGTACCCAACCACTTTTAGTTTCTATGTATCTTCTTTCTAAATTAGTAATTATTCCCTCAAAATAATCTGTCGCAGTCCTAGAATTACCATTCTTAGATATATAATTAAACTCTAAAGGATCTGGAGAACCATATAAAATAATATCTAAACTCTTCTTACTAAGTTCACGAACTGGCTTATCTAAATCTATATTATAGTAACTAGCTAAAGTTTTTAATTGCGTATTAACTATATTATTTCCATCATCCATAGAAACAGTAGTAATAGCCCCCTCGTTAATTGATTTACTCTTATCAGGTATTACTAAATCAACATTAATCTTATATTGAATACCAAGCCCTTTACAATTAGGACAAGAACCATATGGTGCATTAAAAGAAAACATTCTAGGCTCTAATTCCTCTAGTGAATAATCACAATAAGGACAAGCAAAATTCTCAGAAAATAATACTTCTCCTTTATCTAACATATCTATTATTACTTTACCACCAGATAATTTACAACTAGTCTCTATAGCCTCATACAACCTACTCCTAATAGAACTTTTAATAACAAGCCTATCTATAATTACACCTATATTATGCTTTTTATTTTTTTCTATATTAATATCTTCAGTTAAATCATGAAGTTCTCCATCTACTTTTACCCTAATATATCCATCACGCCTCAACTTATCAAATAAATCCTTATAACTACCTTTCTCACCTCTAACAATAGGAGACACTATCATTATCTTTA
>CALVPO010000075.1 GCA_944351345.1 uncultured Bacilli bacterium
ATACATCTTCTCTTTATAGAGATGATACCTCTACTAAATTCGTAATTAGTTATAGTCCTAAAAAAGAATTAGAAATTGAAAAAGGACATCAATTAAAAAAAGTAAAGAAAGAAGTGTAATAAATGACTAAAAAATATTCACAGGAAGAATTAAATCAAATTCTTTTATCAAAACCACTAAATGAGTTTTATTTAGCTATAATAGAAAACAGACAAAAACTTTTAACTAATGAAGAATATGATGAAATAACAAAAAGAGAGAAGACTATCTATGGAGATAATAAATGTGAGGTTGAAGACTTATTTAAGAAAATTCAAACAGATAAACATTTGAAAGATTTTTATCCTGATTTAATGAGAGTAATGTATAGTTTGGCACAAGTAAGACATATGGCTATATTAACAATAATTGGTGATGATGTTTACGATATAGGTAGTGCTAAATTTGAGGATTTAAAAAGAGAGAAAATTATTCATTATGATAATTTAGAAAATTATTATAACGAAACAAATGCTAGAATAAGATTTTTTACTCCAGAAGAAGAGCCGCAATTACAACAAAAAACTGTTTTAATAGATGTTGATGATGAATCAATTGTACAAGCATATGAAATTGCTCATATAGATCAAGAAGAAAGCAAAGATTTAACTAATTCTTTCTTTGATGAAGTTAAAAGAAAACCATATACTTTAAAAAGAAAGTAATAATAAAGTAATTAAAAGTATAGAAGATTAGAAAGTAGAGCATATAAGTAATTTTGTGTAAATGAAAATCTATCTACGGGAGATGTAAATAAATTATAATTTTATGATAAATCATATCATACTTGATTTATTTTTTAGATGTTTATTGTGTGAAATTTACTTTTGTAACTAATCAAATCGTCTTTTTTTATTAGTTATTCTAAAAGAGATATATAGACACGAAATTTTTCCTATAAATAAAGACATTATAATAAATAAAGGTAAACTATCGATAATTTTCCACACAAAATTTAATAACTATTTTGGACATTAAATTGGTTAAACATATAATTTTTACCTTATTTTTAAAGGAAAGTTTTATAATTTGATTTCATGCGTTTATCCTGAAGATCCTCTTATATTGCTTTCTGCTGTTTCTCTATCAACATTTCTATATTCTTCATTTGTATATTTATTTAATCTATTCATATCAAAGTTGAATAGATCATTTTTTGATTTATATAATTCTACAATTTTATTTTCTTGCCAGTCAGGATATTTTGCATCTAAAATACTTAATAGAGAACTAACAACTATTTCTTTTTTCTTGTGTGGAAAATTCACCCAAAGCATAGCATTTTCAATAACTATATTTCTAGCAGATCCTGCACCAACATTTTCTTTAGTATAGACTTTTAATTTTCCTTTATATCTTTATGATAATTTATCTAATACATTTAAACTATTATCAGTCGAACCATCATTTATTGCAATTACTTAAATATCTTTCATTGTTTGATTTGTAATACTTGAAATACATTAATTCAAATATTTTTCAGTATTATATACTGGAATAATTACACTGATTTTTGTCATATACATCATCCTTCCAAAACTTTTATTATATAATTACTATATTCATTTTGAATAATATCTAAATCATTATCATCAATAATTATCTTTTCTAATTCATCATCAAACTCTAATTCTTTCTTAACAACATTAATTATTTAAACCTGTCCTTTCTTTAATTAACAAAAAAATACCAACTTCTTTTAGAAATTGATATTTTCTGTATTAAATCCAAATCTATAAAAGTTCGGACAGATTTTCCAATGGTGCAGGTGAAGGGACTTGAACCCCCACGGATAAACCACTAGATCCTAAGTCTAGCGCGTCTGCCAATTTCGCCACACCTGCAAAAAAAATGGTGGACCCTATAGGACTCGAACCTATGACCGTCCGGTTATGAGCCGGATGCTCTAACCAACTGAGCTAAGGGTCCATTCGTATTTAATAATACCATAAGTTTATTAAATTGGCAATGTTTTTTTTGTTTTTTTAAACTTTTTTTGTTTTTGTTAACTTATAGTATTATTAATATATAGTTTTATTATTGTTTTTATATTCTTCTAATAGTTTTAGACATTCGTCTCTATCTAATCTAGATATATTTAATACTTCTCCAGTATTGCCATTTCTTATGAAATTATAAATAAAATCATCTCTAAATCCAATTTCTGCGGCATCTTTTAGTGTTGTTCCATAATATACTTCTTTTATATTAGCCCAAATTATGGCACTTATACACATTGGACAAGGATAACCTGTTACATATAGTATACAATCTTTTAAATCATATGTATTTAATTTTTTACAGGCATCTCTTATGGCATTTATTTCAGCGTGAGCTGTTGGGTCTTTGTCTTTTAAAGTTGTATTTGATGCTACTGATATAATTTTATCATCTTTTACAATTACGGCACCAAAAGGGCCACCATAATCTTTCATCATTGTATCTCTTGCTTTATCGATTGCTAATTTCATTATCATGAAGAATACTTCCTTTCTATTTTAATATTACTATAGTGCAACCATTATTAAAATTATCTAATTTATATGATTCTACATGTTTATTTCTAGATAATGTTTCGTGAACTGATTTTTTTACTATGCCTGTGCCAATTCCATGAATAATTACTATTTCTTTATATCCAAGATATACTGCTTCATTTATAAAATCGTTTGTTATTACTCTGGCACTTTCTTTATCAAATCCGTGTAAGTCTATTTTTGGTAAATTATCTAAAAATATATCATGTACTTGCATTTTACCACCTAGTCAATTATATCATAACTATTGGTAATTTTACAACTACTTTTGTGCCTTTATTTGGTTTTGATGTATAATCTATACTACCACTATGAGCTTTAATTATTTCTGTCGATAAACTTACTCCAAGTCCACTACCTTTATTTTTGGTAGTAAAAAATAATTCTTTTACTTTTGACAGAGTATATTCATCCATTCCACATCCATTGTCTGTTACTTCTATATAATATTTATCTTTTAATACATGGGTAGTAATATCTATATTACCTTTTTTATCGATAGATTCCATACTATTTTTTATAATATTTATAAATACTTGTTTCAATCTATTATAATCTCCTTCTATAAATATTTCATCTTGCGTTATTCTAGAGGTCATTTTTATATTTTTATTACCCATTATTAAATCTAATTCTTTTATAATATCTTCTAATAAAACATTTATATCTAATAATTCTTTATCTATTTTTATTTTACTGAATTCCATAAAATCACTCATTATATTAAGACTTCTATCTATTTCTTGTTTTATTATGGGAATATATTTTGATAATTTTTCTTTGTTATTTATATCTATCATATCCAAATAGCCTTTACATACTGCTATGGGATTTTTTACTTCGTGAGTTATTTTAAATAAAGAGTTTTTTAATTGTTTATCTTTTTCTATTTCTGATACTGCTAAATATAGGGATGATATGTTGTCTGCTAGTTTAAACAAATATAATAATACTATTGGGAGAAGATAGAATAATAGTATTGCTAGTAGTAGTTCTACTAAAGTTATGATATTGGTTGTTTTGTAGATAAATGTATATTCTATAGCAATAAAGAAGCCTTGTAATATAGCTATTAGAATAATAAAAGTATTATCTTTAATATTCTTCTTCTTGCCTATTAGATATATTATATAATAACTTATAAATTTTAGGAGAGTTATTGTGATGTTTTGATTAAATATATATTCTGAATATAATAGTATTATTATAGATAGTACTATTGCTACTTGTGCTTCTTTTTTTAGATATGCTATTAAAATAGGAATATTACAGAATAATAAGATTTGAGTGTTTGTTTCTATATTACCATATTTTAAGCATAAGTATAATGAAGAAAATAAAGCTACTTTTAATAAAATACTATTATACTTTTCACATTTTATTTCTCTATAACAATTATATATAAAATACACTAGCATAGGAAATAATATTAATACTACATTTAAAATTACATCGTTCATTATTTTCATTTTTTTCCTCTTTTCTATCTAGATTATATAATAATATTAAAATATATTTTGTCGACTAATGTCGAATGTATAAAAAAATGTCGAAAAATAAAAATAGAAGTTTTTTACTTACTTCTATTTTAAATCATCTATATATCTTTTTAATTTTTTTGCATCTTTTCCAAAAATTATTTTTAATTGATCATCTATTTCTACTACACCTTTAGCTCCTAATTTCATTATTCCATCTTTATTAGCTTTAGTAATATCTTTTAATGTTACTTTAAATCTAGACATTTCTACTTCTGTTTCAAGAATATTTTCTTTTCCTCCTAATAGTTCTACTAATTTATTTATTTCTAGTTTAAAATCTTTTTTATTTCCTCTTACAATCGCTAAGGCTATTATAAGCAGTACAGCAAAAATTATTATGTAATATATTAATTGCATTATTTCACCTCACTAATTATTATACTATAAAACATTTTATATAACAAGTAACTATTTTAGATTGCATATATATTTTTTATTTCTTATGGTTATTTCTAGCCAAATTTTGGATGCATTTTCTATTTCTTTATCAACTTCTAAATATAATCCTTCATGGTAACTACCTGGTGTTTTGTTTCCTAATACTGCGTTAGTATATTCTTTATCGTTTATTTTATATTTTAATTTTACATAATTTTCTAAGAATTCATTGATGGTAAATTTGTCAGGAATTTGATATGTTAATTTTAAGTGCATTATTGTTTTACTAGCACTCGTTATATTCATTTTACTAGTGTATGTTCTACCACTTACTTCATAATTATATGTATATTCAAATTTATTTTTTATTTCATAATTGTTGATAGTAATATTGCCTGATTCTAATGGGCTATTGCTTAAATCAATTGTTTCAGTTAATTTATAATTTTTTGATTCATCTATTTCGTCTATATTTACTGGGTTTATATTTATTTTTTTATTTCCAGCATATATTATTTGCATTTTATCATTTATATCTTCATTTTTTACGTTAAAGATAAATATATATGTTTTAGGTGAAGATATACTTTGACCTCTATAGCTTGTCCCTAGATCAATAAAATTATTATAGTATTTTTGATTAATTGTATATGTGTTATTGTTTGTTTTTAAAATTATATTACTTGTATTTAACTCACTTACTGTCATTTTAGAAGCTATTGAAATTTTTACTATTAGATATTTTGTATCCGTTGATGTAATTACTTCACCACTATAGCTTTTGTTAGTAATATATGTTTTTAATATAGTAAAATTATAGTTATCTGTAGATACTTGTTCATTTTCATTATATACTTTATTTATTATTTCTCTATTTATAGTTATTGTTGATGCTAATATTATTAATACTATAACTATAATTGTGTTTATAAATAATTTGTTTTCTTTATAATAATATTTTAGTTCTCTTATATTTCTTCTTATTTTTCTTTGTAAATCTTCAGTATGTCCTATTGTTAATTCTACTTCTTCAGCATCTGTTATATCTAACTCTAATTCTGCTATATCTTCTTTAAAGTTAAATTTTTTAATATCAAATCCTAAGCCTCTTACTAGAGTAAAGCAAATAGATATATATTGAAATATAATTATTATTCTTAATAAATCTCTATTTAATCTTTGAGTTTTAGCATCTAGGGTTGCTATATATATATCATTTAGGCCATCATATGATATATTAATTATGACCGCTACTACTAAATATAGAGCAATTAAGATTAAATATAATAATTTTGGTTTCTTTTTATACCGCATTAAGGCATATATTATTAGACAAATTATTATGGATGCTATTACCGCTATTAAATAATAGTTTGTTATATGATTTATAGCATTTAATTTACTTTCTGATCCTGCTATAAAATCATTATAATATTTTAATAATGCATTTACTTTTATTGCTAATAGTATATATATTGCTGTTAATATTAGATGAATTAATTTAAAGTGTTTTATTAAGAAGCCATAAGGTTTTTTTAGTATCAAAAAATATCACCCCTATTCTTTAGTTAATTATACAATAAAAATAGAGAAATTAAAAGTTATTTCTCTTTAAAAACTATTATTTGTTCTGGAGCTAGGTAGATATTAGGATTTTCTTCTATTAATTCATCTAAAGTTGTATTTAAATTTTCTATTATATCATTAATTGTATCTGATTGCTTGGTTAAGTAGACTGTAAGGCCATTTTTTGGTAATAAAATAGTTTGATTTGGATAAATATAATCATCTTTATCTAATCCATTTATTTTTAGTAATAATTCATAATCTATGTTATTGTTTTTTGCTATTTGATATATACTATCTCCTTTTTTTACTGTGTAGTACCTATAAGTTTTATTTTGGTCTATTGGTACTATTATTTGAGTATTTGGTATTGGCTTATAATTATCATCGAGGCCATTTATTTTTAGTAAAATAGATTCTGTTGTTCCATATTTATTCGCTATTTGCTGTAAGGTATCTTCTTTTTGAATATTATAAATTTCATACATAAAGTTATCACTTCCACTAATAAAATATGTATAATGTTTTTTTTTGTTACTGGGTATAAGCATTTTTTTCTTTAAAATATTTGACTTAATTTATTTTTTATGTTAAAGTTAATATGCGATATTTTAAGGAGGGATTATAATGGCTAAGAATTTATCAAATAAAAAGACTAATAAAGCTAATAATAGACCTAACTGTTTAAAGGTTACTAAAAAAGCTCAAAAAGTTAATTTACAACCTGTTAAAATCATTAATAATAAAGGTAAGGTTGAAAAAGTTAGATTGAGTGCTAGAGAAATTAGAGCTTTAGAGAAAAATGGTTCTATATCTTTAAATAATGTTGCTTAATTATAGATAAGGTATCTTTTATGATATCTTTTTTTATATGTTAAAAATCTAAATACTTTTTTCTAATAATAGACCTGTTCGGCAAGCTCAATTATAAATTTTGATTATATAAACAACAAATTATTCTTAACCTTTTTTCATA
>CALVPO010000076.1 GCA_944351345.1 uncultured Bacilli bacterium
CCTTCTAATAGTGTATCTGTAACACATGGTATAAGACCAGTAATAAATCTAAAACCAAATACTGAAATAACTAGTGGTAATGGAACGGCTGCTTCACCGTATCAAATAAAATATAATTAAAAAAGATTGCAATCTAGCAATCTATATAAATATAAGTTACATCATATACATATTATTATCAGGCTCATTATTAGATGAATTATTACTAACATTAGCATAAGGCGTCTCAAGTCTAGTTAATCTTTGATCTAATCTCTTAACCTGCCTTTCAAGTCTATCAATTCTATCATTTAAATCACTCAACTGATTAATATTATAACTAGAATTATTAGGAATACCTCCCATTTGAGGCGGTATCATCCCATTCATTTGATTAGGCATATTTGGTATTGGATAGTATCCACTATAGCCATAATTCCCATAATACATATCTCTATCTTTCATTTAACCACCCTCATTTCATATTATTATATGTTTAAATTTATAATAAGTTTAATACTTTCTATATTTTATGTCTAAATTTTCCTCTTGTTAATAAAAGTTTGACATTTAGCATATTTTTGCTATAATAATTATAATAGAGAAGAGGTATATAAAATGAATAATGAACAAAATAATGGCGTTGGAAATATAACTCCAATTATGCCTAATAATACTAATAACCAAAATACAAACCCAGGAGTAAATAATGAACAATCAGGAGTTACACCACCAACCCCAATAACACCCATAACACCAACTACTCCTGAACAACAAAATAATCAAGTACAAAATAATAATCAGGCAATTTCTATTACAACAATGCCAGAAGTAAGAGGAACAAGTAATCAAAATGTAGAGAATCAAAACAATCAAGTAAATCCAACACCAACTATAACTCCACAACCACAACAAATAACACCAACAATAGTTATGCCAGAATCAAAAGATAGTTCTATGTCCTCACCACAACAACCAATACCAAATGCCCCTAAAGAACTAAAATTAGAATCATCAAGTCCATTTGATATAGGAGTAAGTGCTCCACTATCTACAGCAACTAACATAACTACGCCTCAAACTCCAATATCTCAGCCAACTCAATCATCAACTATAACTCCCATACCTGTAACTAATAACAATAACGATACAGAAACTAAACCCCAACAAGATATAAACATCAAAGAACCAACTACTCAGTCAACAGACAATGTTGTATCTGTAGGAACTTATCTAATACACATAATATTATTTTCTATACCAGTTATTGGACTAATCCTATTAATAGTAAAAGCTTTAGATAAAAAGAATAAAAATCTTAGTAATTTTGCTAAAGCTCAACTTATACTAGCTGTAATAGCAACCGTGATAATGGTAGTTATATTTGTATTATTTGGAGCAGTAATTTTTAATTCAATAGGCAATGCAAGTAGTACAGACACAACATATACAGTAGATTATAATTACTAACATAAAAAAGACTTATCTAACTTGGTAAGTTTTTTTATTATTTATTCCTTTTCTTTTTCTTAGCTTTTATATCTAACTTACTAATATCTTCAAAAAAATAATCAAATTCATCTATATCTGTCCTTCTCTCAATGCTAAGCATATATTCAAGATATTTAGAATTAATACCTTTTTTATTCAATAAATCACTAAAATATTCTAAATCAATAACATTTAATTTCATAATATCTATATCAAAAAGAATCTGCATAACTAAATTCTTATAAGAATTTAAAGCAGTATAATAAAAATCTTCATTATAATCATCAGTATATATAGCAGACCTTCCATCTATATCTATAATATTAGGAGTAAGCTTACGACTAAACGAAAGTAAAACATTAGAAGTCCTATAATCAGTATATGGTTGTAAAGCCAAATCTCTAGGATAAATAAAATTATCCAACAATTCTTCTATTGACACTAATAATTCTTTTAATACTACTATTTGTATTTTTAAAGGACAGCTCTTTAAAAAATATATAGGAATCTGTTTTTTATGATAATGAATAACAACTCCTCTAAATCTATTATTAATATATATAGGCCTTTTTTGTAATTTAGTTCTCTTAACATAAGATTGTCTATCTATAGCCTTATATATATTATCAACAGCATCTTTCTCATCAACTAATTCTAAATAGCAAGGCTCACTTCCAATCTTACTTTTCCTAAAATAAAGTTTATATAATTCATCACTATTAGAAATACCAGTCTTATATACAATACCATCATTGCCTCTTCCAATTTCTAAATCCCTCTTTTGCAAATTTATTACATCTGCTTTTTTTAAATATAGTGGTTCTATCTTCAATTAAATTCGCATCCTTTCATTAAAATTATATCATAAATTCAAATTTTTTTCATTTTCTAAACAAGTTATGATATAATAGAAAAAGCAAAGAAGAAAGAAGTGATATTAAATGACAAATAAAGATCTAGCCAATTTAATCTTTCCTAATATACAAGAAACTATTGAAGATATAGAAAAAAAGTATCCTAAAAGAAATCTTCCTGAAGGAGCTAAAGTAACAAGGTTTGCACCTAGTCCTACTGGATTTATGCATATTGGAAATTTTCAACAAGCTGTAACTGATTATATTTTAGCAAAGAAATCTAATGGTGTATTTTATGTAAGAAATGAAGATACTGATCAATCTAGATTAAAAGAAGGTGCTGTAGATTTAATTTTAGAAACATTAAACTATTATAATATCAAACCAGATGAGTATCAAGATGGAGAAAAAATAGTTGGTAATTACGGACCATATTATCAAAGCAAAAGGAAACATATTTATCAAGTCTTTATTAAGCATTTAATCGAAATAGGTAGAGCATATCCATGCTTTTGTAGTAAAGAAAAATTAGAAGAAACAAGAAAAAAGCAAGAAAGATATAAGCAAAGAACTGGATATTATGGACCATATTCTACTTGCCGTAAATTAACGCTAGATACAATGATAGAAAAAGTAAAAAATAAGGAACCATATATAATAAGATTTAAATCATATGGTAGCCATGATGAAAAATTTAGATTTGATGATCTCGTAAAGGGAAGAATAATGCTACCAGAAAATGATTTGGATGATGTTATAATGAAACAAGATGGCCTACCAACTTATCATTTTGCTCATGTTGTTGATGATTATTTAATGGGAACAACTCACGTAGTAAGAGGAGAAGAATGGTTAAGTTCAGTACCAAGACATTTAGAAATGTTTAATGCTTTTGGTTTTAAACCACCAAAATATATACACGCTCCATTAATAATGAAAAATGACAATGGTAAAATTAGAAAAATAAGTAAAAGAAAAGATCCAGAATCATCAATGACTTACTATAGAGAACACGGTTATCCACCATTAGCAGTAATAGAATCATTAATGACAATAATTAATACCAATTATGAAGAATGGCATCAACATAATCCAGATAAAAGTTACTTAGATTTTGAATATAGTCCCAAAAAAATGTCAGCATCAGGCGGTGTCTACGACCTAGATAAACTAAAAAATATATCTAAAACAGTAATCTCTAAAATGACTAAAGAAGAATTATATAAAGAATCTTATAATTGGGCTTGCACTTATTCTAAAGAATTAAAAGAAATAATAGAAAAAGACAAAGATTATTATATGGCAATAATAAATATAGAAAGAGAACAAAAGAAACCAAGAAAAGATATTGGTAAATATGAAGATATAATAGATAATATTTGGTATATGTATGATGAATTATATAACACTAGAGAAAAAGAATATGAATGGATAAATATAACCAACAAAGAAGAAATAAAAAATATTTTAAATACATATATGGACAAATACTTTAATATTGATAACAAAGATTCATGGTTTAATGGAGTAAAAGAACTAACAGATAGTCTAGGTTATTGTTCTAACATGAAAGAATATAAAAATAATCCTGATAAATATAAAGGAAGTGTTGCTGATATATCTACTGTCTTAAGAGTAGCCCTAACTACAAAATCAACAACACCAGACCTATATGAAATAATGTCTCTTTTAGGAGAAGAAAAAATAAAAGAAAGATATAACAATATATAGAATAGAGTGATAAAATGAAGAAAAATATTCCAATAACATTATTAACAGGATATCTAGGTAGCGGTAAAACTACTTTAATAAATCATTTATTAACAAACAATAAAGATAAAAAAATAGCAATTATTGTAAACGATATAGGTGAAGTAAATATAGATGCCTCACTAATTGAAAAAGATGGTATAGTTTCCAAAAAAGATGATTCTCTAGTAGCCCTATCAAATGGTTGTATATGTTGCAATCTAAAAATGGACTTAGTAGAACAAATATTAGAAATAGTAAGACTAAATAAATTCGATCATATCATAATAGAAGCAAGTGGTATTTGTGAACCAATTCCTATTGCTCAAACCATAAGCATGATACCAGAAATGTGTAATGATAACATCTGCTACTTAGATTCAATCGTAACAATAACAGATGCTCTAAGACTAACCCAAGAATTCAATTGTGGAGATAATCTAACTAAAAATAATCTAGACGACGAAGATTTAGAAAAATTAATAATTGAACAACTAGAGTTCTGTAACGTAATTATTCTAAACAAAGTAAGTGATATAACAGAAGATGAATTAAAAGAAGTAAAAGCTGTTATAAAAAGTATTCAACCAAAAGCTAAAATAATCGAAACAGACTATTCAAAAGTAGATATAAATGAAATACTAGATACTAAATTATTTGACTTCGAATCAGCCTCTATGTCAGCAGGCTGGATAGAAGCCCTAGAAAATGAACATGAACACGAAGAATCAGAAGAAACACTAGAATATGGTATAAATACTTTTGTATATTATAGAAGAAGTCCCTTCAATAGAAAATTATTCTATGAATTCTTAGACACTAATTGGGATAAATCCATAATTAGAACCAAAGGCGTAGTATATTTTACTGACGAATTAAATATGGCATATATGGTTGAATCAGCAGGTAACAGCAAAAACTTAGTAGCAACAGGCCCTTGGATATCAGATATGTCTAAAGAAGAACAACAAGCCATACTAATAGCAAACCCAGACATAAAAGATGATTGGGATGACGATTATGGAGATAAAATGATAAAAATAGTCTTCATTGGAAAAAATATGGACAAAGATTATATAATCAACAAATTAGATAGTTTCCTTGATTTTTCCTAATACATTTGATATAATCAAAGTATAGAAATGAGGTAAATATGGGACTAATAAAAGCATTTACAAGTGCAACATCACAAGCACTTGGTGATCAATTTAAAGAATTTGTAACTTGCCCAGAAATAGACAAAAACGTTTTAATTCAAAGAGGAAAAGTAGAGCACGGAAAAGGAAATAAAAATCCTAGTGAAGGTGTAATATCAAATGGTTCAGCAATAGTAGTACCACAAGGTATGGCTATGATGATAATCGATAACGGAGAAATAAAAGAATTTACTGCTGAACCTGGAACATTTACATATGAAACAAGCTCAGAATCAAGTATCTTTACAGGAGGATTAGGTAAAGGTATAATAGATACCTTCAAAACCATAGGAAAAAGATTTACATATGGCGGAATGCCAGCTAAAGACCAAAGAGTATACTATGTAAATTTATTAACAGTAACAGGAAATAAATTTGGTTCTCCCCAACCAAAGAAAATAACAGATGAAAAATATGGTATGCTAGAAGTAACATTCTTTGGAGAATATGCCTTTAAAGTAGTTGACCCAGTAATCCTAGTAAACACTGTAATAGGAGCAAATGCTAAAGATTCAGTAACTTATGAAGAAATAGTAGGGGGACAACTAAAAAGTAAGTTTATAGAACAATTAACTAAAGCAATATCTAATGTAATGCGAAACAAAAAAGTCTCTTTTGGTGATATGGGACTATATGGAACAGATATTTCTGATGAAATGAATACAATTTTAGATGATAGTTTCAGAGCACAATATGGATTAGAAATAACAGATGTTGCTATAGCAGATATAAATTTAACAGATGCATCAATGCAAAGAGTAAACAAAATAGATGATGCAACTATATTTTCAGATAAAAATCTTCAATCAGGACTTATGGCCAGTGCTAGTGCTGAAGCTATGACAAAAGCTGCTAGCAATGAAGGAGGCGCTATGAATGGTTTCATAGGCATGGGAATGGCCAGCAGTACCGGAGCAGATATAATATCAGCAGTAAATGCTAACAATAATACCCAATCACAACCACAACAACCAGCTCCTCAACAAACTTCAGAATCAACAACTAATCAAACAGCAAAATTCTGTTCAAATTGTGGAGCCCCTGTAACAGGAAAATTTTGTAGTCAATGTGGAGCAAAAATAAACTAATGCTCCCCAAAATGTCCCAGTAGCTCAGCTGGATAGAGCAATCGCCTCCTAAGCGATAGGTCGGAAGTTCGAATCTTCTCTGGGACGCCATATTAGTTATTATTCAAACTTTATAGTTTGTTTTTTTAATTTTATAATTATATATACAAAAATTTAAATGGTGAAATGAAAAATTAATTTGGTATACCATTAAAATATTACCTTTTTCTTTGTACCTTCTATTTTTTATTTCTCTAGAAATAGTGTTAATACCTTTATTGAGCTCTCTACTAATAAATCTAAAAGATTTACCTTCATCTAAATATTTTTCAATTTTTATCCTTTCAGATAATTTTAAATGTTTATTATAATTCGATATAGTTGCCACCACAATCGTTCCTCCTTTAAATAGAGCAATATATCGTTTGATATTATAACACAAGTCTTAAAGTGATGATTGAAAAAGTAAATAGAACACCCAATGTTATTAACTTAAGAAAAATTAAGATAAAGGATTTAATCTTTTGTCTTTTTTTGTTATGATTAAAAAAAGG
>CALVPO010000077.1 GCA_944351345.1 uncultured Bacilli bacterium
ATACTTTCTTCCCACTAATATCCCTTCAATAAAATTTACTGGAATTCCAAAAAGTACAGCACTTTCCCTATCAGTAAAAAAGTCATCTTTATTTTGTCTATCAACAATAAACTTATTATAATATTCTTCATTTACAAATGGTCTAACATCATCATCACTAATATTATTAGGATTTAATATATCACCATCTAAAAGATTACTTTTATATACAATATCACTATTAAAAATAATACCTATTTGTACATTATTTTGAACAAGACTTGGCATAAATCTCGCCTCTTTTGTTTGCTCCATTCCCCATGCTAAATAACCTTTACTTTTAATTTTTTTTATAATTTTGTTAAATTCATTATAAGAAATAACTTCAGTTTCTTTATTATTATCTAATTGATTAAAATATCTAATTGTTCCACCAGAATAAAAGTTAATATATTCTTTTAATAAATAATCTTTTTTTAAATTCCATACTCCAACAGAACTAGGATATTTAGAACCTCTACCATCAATAAACCAACTAGATATTAATCCATCTTTAACAATTTCTTCTAATCCTTCAATATTTTTATAAGTTCCATGTAGTAATGTCCCCTTCTTTAAATAAACATCATCCCCAATATTATAATTATGTTTTGGCATTTCTACTTCTTTTATTTTAAAATAATTATTAATTTGTTTAAGCATAATTTCTTTTGATTTACCACTTAATTTAGAATTCACTATTTTCATGTAATCTTCTTTATTCATTATCAATACTTCTTTCTATCCTATGATTAATACTGTCATTAATATTTTTTATATAATTACTACTCATTTTAGGTAATAATTTAATATTATCTATATCACTTATATTTATCCAATGAAAAGTTTGTCCTTAATGATCTAAACAATTAAAATCTTGCTTTTCTATTACACCGTTATATATTGCATTATAACAAAAATTATATCACCTTTATTAATTTTAAGCACATTTTATTAAAGATTTATTAAACATTATATTTTATCCACCATTTCTAGAAATTTATTTAAGTTTTTATACCTCTTATATAATTGTTTCCTATTTATATAATCTTCTAATTCTTCTTCTGTATAATTCTTATTTTTTAATTTCCATCTATTAATACATCTATCTAAACATGTATCAATACAAGTTCTAATTACTATAACTTTTCCTTTTAATAATTTAAAATCTTCATCTGTTCTCAAATTTCTAAATTGAGCTGAATCTATTATCAAAGTTTTATCAATATTTTTATAAAATTCTAATATTTCTTTATATATAATATTAAAATCTTTATAAATATCTAATTTCTTATCTTCATATTTATTTTTTAAATACTCTCTAAATTCTAAACAGTATTTATTATTAGTTAATCTATTATCTTTTATTTCATCAGTATCAATAACAATATAATTATCATTACTTAAATATTCTTGTAAAAATGTTGACTTTCCACTACCAGACTCTCCTGTAATATTTATAACTTTATCATTTGTTAATTGTTTTATATAAGGGTCTTTATCTACACAAATTGATATTAACAAATTAGATTTTATTTCAGTCAGATACTCATCAATCAAATTAACTAATTCATTACTTCTATCATTCTTACCACCATGATTAATAAAATCATTCCATTCCTCTAAAACAATATCTATATTATTCTTATTAACTTTATCTCTTAATATTGCAAGTGCCGTTTTTTTATAATTCATTATACTAACTACCCCCAATGCTTTATAATATGATTTCTTAGGTATACCAGATATTTTATAAAAATGAAGTGCTAAATCATCATCAATTTTTCTTGGATTTTTAATAATTATTTTGTTAGTTCTATATACATCTGTAGCACCTTCTATTTTTACATTTTCAGCATCATTAGGAATTTCAACATCATATATAGTATCTCCTCTATGAAGCCATCTCAATATACAATCATCAGTAGCATAATTAAATCCTCCAAAATCTCTTCCTTTAGTTGCATTTGGATTCCAATTATCACAAACATTTACCTCATCAATTTTATATTTAACTTTTCTATTTACTCCACTAATTGAACCAAACATTACTTTTACATATTTACTCACATTTAAAACCTCTTATTTCTATAATAATCAAATTATTGTTATCAGTTAAATCAAAACCTTTAAAATTATAATTAAATTTTATCATAAAAAATTTATATTTTACAGCTAAACAAAAAAACTAACCAATACTGATAATATTGATTAGCCCTAGTTTAAGAAAAAATTGAATAAAGGTTATAATCAATAATACATATATTATATAAAATAATATATATACTATTCCCCCTTAAATAGACATTATCAGTGCCTATCTCAACTTCTTATCCTTTGAGTTTAACTTTCTCAAAATGTACATTTTACTTAGTGGCGACAAGAACTATATATATTAATATATTTTCTACCAACAAGAACAAGAACTAACAAAAATATTTTTTAAATATTATTTTAGTTATTCTACTACTATATATTAATACATTCTCATAAAAGAAAGATAATATATATAGTTAAATAAGTAATATGCTAACTCTTATTCTATCTAAGTAACTTAAATATACCAAATATTTTTTAAATAATCAATAGTTTAATTAAAATTTATCTAAAATTTTACATTTTTAAACAATTATTTACACCAAAACAATAATTAACAATAAAAAATATTACTTTTGTTTTTTTAATACTTTATTTTTATTTATAACAATTCCAAAATTATCAACATTATCTACATAAACATCCTTATTATTTACATAAACATAAGTTTCAAATTCATAATATTTATTTTTATCATAATCGTAATCTATTACATCATATCCATCTGGTGCCACTAATTCCCTTGTACCATTTTCTCCAAAAACTAATTCTAAGTTTCTATCAATATCAACTAAAACATGTTGCCCTTTTCTATAAATATTATCTTCTTTTTTTAAATCAAATTTAGAAATAGGAACACCAAATGTATTTTTATCAGAAACATAAACAGGTACTATATTTTCATAAGTAATAGTCTCAAATTCAACTGTTTCCGTTTTGTCATAATCATAATCTATTACTTTATATCCATCTGGCGCTGTTATTTCCTTCATTTGATTTTTACCAAAAAGAAAATTAATATTTCTAGAGATAACAACTAATTTATGCTCACCAACTTCATAATTACTATCATTATATTTAGAAATATCATCAGAATTAACTGGAATTCCAAAATCATTAACATCATCTACAACAACATCATTATTATTTACATATGTAACATTTTCATATTCAGCAAACTCTGTCTTATCATAATCATAATCAACAATATCATATCCACTTGGAGCTTCTAAAGCAAATGATGTATCCTTTTTTCCAAGTAACATGTTAAAATTTTTATTTATATCTACTATAACATGAGAACTAGGTTCATAAACATCACTATTATTAATAGAAGAATCACCTGGAGCGCCAAACTTATTAGAGTCAGTTACATAAACATCAGTATTGTTAACATAAACATAATCATTATATTCAAACAAACCCCATCTATCATAATCATAATCACTTATATTATAACCATCAGGTGCACCAAGACCATACTTACCTTCTTTACCAAATAAAACTAAATTTCTATCAACTTCTAATAACTTATGAGTGTCTTTTTCATATTTATAACTAAATTCTTTATCTTTATTCATTTTATCATTAGAAGAACAACCAGATACCATAACTATCCCTGAAATTGAACCATATAACATCATCTTCTTACCAAATCTTCTAACTTTATCAACATTAATTTTTAAATTCATAAATTACCACTTCCAAACAAATTATATAATAATACATTATTAACACTAATTCAATATAAAAATTAAACTTTATATAATCAAACTATTGTTTTCTATTTTTTAAAAACTTTTTAACATTATACGAATTATCATTTATAAGTAAATCAAAAATCTCTTCTTTAGCTTCTTCATCTTTTTTTAAAAAATATTTACCATTATCATCTTTATTTTCAAAATAAATATCTGAATTATATAAAACTAAATTGGGCATATTTTTTAAACATTTAACTAAAACATCTCTACGTTCACTATGATTACAAATTTTTCCAAACAAATAAGCATAATATTGTGCTCTTTCTATTTTTCCAGGAATATAAGAAATATTTATCAATTTATCATTTATAAATTGCATCTTATGATCATAAAAATCTTTTGAATCTCTAACAATATCTTTATTAAAATAATTCTCTAAAAATTTATAAGCCTGATTTGTTGTAAGCTCATTATGTACAAGTTCAAAAATACTATCTAAATAAATATTATTTTTATATAATTTTAAAATACTATCAATCTCTTTTATATAATCTTTAGGTAAAACACTAATATCTACATTTATATTATTATCACAATTAATCCCTATAGGAAATATTCCATAGCATCTAGTATACAGTCCAACTTGATTTACCATTAAATCCTTAAGTGGATCTATAAAATACCAGTCAATATCACCTCTAACTAATAAAGCAAAATGTGGAATTTTATTATTATTAGTAGTAACTATAATACAATCAATATTAAAAGATTCAAATAAATTTTTATAATAATTAACTAAAGAATAACAAGTAACATGCATATTATCATTTGGTAAATTATTAATAAACATCTCATACTGTAAATCTTCATTTCCAAAGAAAAATTTTAAATTACGCTGAAAGAAAGGTGCTAACTTAACATATAAAAATCTGATTATAAAATCTTTAGGCCACGAAGTATCAACACTACCTATTATATCTTCTCTTTTTTTCATAATTATCCCCCCATTTCTGTAAAATTAAAATATCAATTAACTTTAAGTTATATTTATTATAACACTTTTTTCTAAAAAATCATCAAAAAAAGAAAAAAATAGATAATTTATATCTACAGGACTGTGAATAGTAATTAAATATCACATCACTAAAATATAATTCTCTATCAAATATATTAAATTTATAAACAAGTTAATAATCTTCTTGTAAATAACTCCTTGTTAATAGTTCTTAATCTAAATAATCACTATAATCTAAAATTTCTTCATTTTTCTTAAAAACTAAATATATATAATTACTACATGATTCGCCAATATAATTACCTTTATCTATTTTATCATATGTTTTTAATGTAGAATTACATATATTACCATACAAAACATCAATATCATCTTCTCTTTTTATAACATAAACAGAACCATATTCATCAATAGAACCAATATAACTAACAACACCACTATACATACTAGGTACTAAATAATTGTAACTAACATCTAACTTAGCCCCATTTCTATAATCACTAATAGAATTATATACTATTTTTTCATCAAAAACTTGTTCAGTTTTTTCGTTAACACTATCTTTAAAAAAAGAAATTCCTCCAAAATATTTATTAATAAAATTTGTTAAATACCCAAAATTCAAAGTATCCTCATAAATATAATAATGTATTTTATTTCTATATTCAATATTATATTTTCCAATAATAGCAAGGATCAAAAAAATAGCACTACATATTAATAATTTAATAAAAAATTTATATATATTATTTAATAATCTCATCATTACATTTATATTAATTATTAAAAAAAATATGCTATAATTAATAAAAGGAGACAAAGAAATGAAACGATTTAACATGATTGATGAAGAATTTATTTGTGAAAATTGCCACAAAAAAGTAAATAAACTAAAATATAGTGCAAGAGATCATTGTCCATATTGCCTATATTCTAAACATTTAGACATAATGCCTGGTGATAGACAAAATAAATGTAGAGGCATGTTGAAACCTATAGGAATAGAAAAATTTAGAAACACTTACAAAATTATATATAGATGTGAAAAATGTGGTACAGCACACAAAAACATCATCGCAAATGATGATGATTTTGATGAAATAATAAAATTAAGTAAATATAATATTTTTTAAATCACTAAAAAAATCATATATATAAGGCATAACAAGTAAAAAAATACATAATATAAATACAATAAAAATAATAGCTTTAAATTCCTTTGAATGTAATATTCCAGACATTACATTCTCTTTTTTTATCTTCTTTTCTTGCATAACAGGTTCATAAGTAAACGAACCTTCACTTTCACTTTGAATCTGCCTTTGATTAGAATCAGAAACATTATTATTAGAAAAATTATTATTATAATTATTTACTTCTTCCTGATTATTATAAGAATTATTTAAAAATTGAGAATTATTATTTAAAGGAACATTATTATTAGCATAATTATTATAACCTAAATCCTGCATATTTACACCTGTAGCACTATTTACATTAATTTGAGGATTTTCAATAGCAGTATTCAAATTAGAAGTAGCTTTATAAGTATTATTATTAGTAGTATTGCTATTTAAATTATTATCATTCATATTAATCCCTTTCCAATGAGCTTAATTGCTATTATTATTTGCAAACATACTAGATATATCAAAAGGCTGAGAACCATCAGTAGTTACAATATTAGGAATTGTACCATTATTTGATTGAACATTAGCACTATTACCAAGAGCATCAGGCATTACTGGTGCTTGACTTACATTTGGTACTTCCATTGTTGATACCTGATTTGCTGGTGCTTGACTTACATTTGGTACTTCCATTGTTGGTGCTTGATTTACTGGTGCTTGCTCCATATTTGGTACTTCCATTGTTGGTGCTTGATTTACTGGTGCTTGCTCCATATTTGATACTTCCATTGTTGGTGCTTGATTTACTGGTGCTTGCTCCATATTTGATACTTCCATTGTTGGTGCTTGATTTACTGGTGCTTGCTCCATATTTGATACTTCCATTGTTGGTGCTTGATTTACTG
>CALVPO010000078.1 GCA_944351345.1 uncultured Bacilli bacterium
GTCATTGGTATTAATAGTACTGCCTACTGTTATTGTTATTGTATTACTTTTTAAAATATATTTGCCAGCTTCTTTATCTTGTTCTAATACTATGTCAATTTGTGATTCGTTAGTCACTTTTCTTTCTAGTACTTCATAATTTATTTGATTTTCTTCTAATATACTGGTTGCTTCATTTAAAGTTAGACCTACTAAATCTGGGGTTTTTACAGTTTTATCTTTTAAGATATATAGGCCTAGTATGGACGATATACCAATTAAAATTATGACTATAATTATTAAAAAGAATATAGTAAATTTAGAAAAGCAGCCTGTTTTTACAATAACTTCTTTTTCGCTATTATTTTTTTCATGTTTATTATTGTCTTTATATTTAATTTTATCTTTACCTTTTTTCTTTTTATTATGATCATGTGATTTTTTCTTTTTCTGTTTTTTTTCTTTTTTAGTTTTAGTTTTTTGATTGTTATTTTGATTTTCTTTATTGTTTGTTTCATTTGATTTTGTATTATTATCTTTATTGTTTGTATCTTCATTATTTATGTCTTCTTCTAGTTCTTCAATACTGGAATATTGATTTACAAAATAATCTCCGCAATTTTTACATTTTAAGGAGTTATTTGAGTTATATGTTCCACACTTTTTACAATACATAAAATCCCTCCAATTCATTAATATTATAGCATTAATAATATTATTTGTAATATATAAGTGTATTTGATTGATAATATAAGTGTAAAAAGTGTAAATATTACATGATATTATGTCTTTTTATTAATTATAATCTTTTTATGGGTTAAATTTTATACAAGGGGTCAAGTCTTTATAATTAGGAATGTTTGGGGCAAGAGGTTATTAGTAATAAAAAAACTACTCTAATTCGAGTAGTTATGCATATTCTTAACTGGTCGGGAAGACAGGATTTGAACCTGCGACCTCTTGGTCCCAAACCAAGCGCTCTACCAAGCTAAGCTACTTCCCGATAATGGTGGAGAATAAGGGATTCGAACCCTTGACCCCTTGCGTGCAAGGCAAGTGCTCTAGCCAACTGAGCTAATTCCCCATCGACAATTAAAATTATATCAACAAACATATGTGTTGTCAACACTTTTTTGTATAGTTTATGAAAAAAAGTTGGCTAATTTGTTGTTATTGTTAATAAATTATGCTATAATGTTTGGTATAGGAGGAATTATTATGGAAATAGCATTATTAATTGTATCAGTTTTGTTAATTATAATAGTTTTATTACAAAGTGGTAAGGCTGAATCTGCTGGTCAAATAATTAGTGGGGGTAGTTCTGAGTTGTTTGCTAATACTAAAGAACGTGGTTTTGAATTGTTTATAAGCAGATTGACTATGATTTTAGGGGTTGCATTTTTTGCAATATCATTATTTTTATCGTTAGAATAATTAATTTACAATAATATTATATGATGATTATTGTTAATAGATGCAATCTTGTGTCTATTTTTTGTTTTTTGTAAGGGGATATATTGTGAAAAATGATGTTAATTTAGATAAGGATAAAGTTTCTTTTGAAAGTCTGGATAGAGTACCTAGAGACAATAGACGATTAGCTAATTATAATAGGGTATTAAAATTTGTTAATAATATAATAGAATATTGTTATTTATATAGTTTTTTACCAAGAAGAGATTGTTATGATCGTAAAACTAATGATGGTATGACTTCTGATGATTTATCGAAATGGTTATATAATACTGGATATTATGATGGAGATTTTAAATATAGTGATGTAATGAATAAAGATGGTGTTTTTATTATAGATATTTTAGATGAATTGCATAAAAAATATAAGAGAGTTGCTCAAGGTAATGATGAATATGTTTTGTTGCAATTATCGAGAATAGAAGAATATTGTTGGTTATATAATGAATGGTCTAAGAGAAATAATAAAGAAAATAAAATAAGTGACGGGACAACTTCATAACAATTATCAAAATGGTTAAACAATTCTAAATATGGTACTGAAAATTTTAAGTATAATAATGTAGTAGATGAAAATGGTGTACGGGTTATAGATATATTAAATAAATTAAGTGTTATTTATAATACAACAGCTCAAAGTATAAATAAAATGGAAGATAATGATAGGTTATTTAATTTAAAAAATGCTGAAAAGAGTAAAGAAATTGGATTGAAATTATATTATATAGTTGTTAAGGTGATGAATAGTTATTATAATAGTGATGTTGATGAATTTAATAATTATTATAAGGAATTAGAAAGTATGATTATTGCTAATAATATTAATATTAGTTTAGAAGAAATAATTTCTAGTTTTGATTTATCTAGTAGTGAGCTTAGGGATTATTATTATAAGAAATATACTATTAGTAGTATTTGGAATGATAATGTTTTGGCAGAGTTATATAAGTGTTTGTATAATTATATGGATATGATAAATGTTACTAGAGGTAAAAGTAGATAATGTTAGTTTTAGATATATAGTGGTTAACGCCATTATAGGTATTATGTTATGGCGTTTAGGGAAATTAAGAGATATAGAGTATTTGTAGTGCTCTATTTTTTATTTTTAATTATAACTTGATATAAATTTTACTTTATATTATAATTAGAATAGAGAAAGATATGTTTAGGAGATGGGATAGATGGAAGATAGAATAATAGAGATACTTAGTGATGTTGATAGACCGGCTAAGAGTGCTATTGAGATAAATGATGAATTGGGTTTTACTGATATAAAGGAATATAAAAAATTAGAGAAAATTTTAGAAGAGATGACTAAGGATGGTATTCTTTATTATAGTGAAAAGAAGAAGCGATATTTACTTTTGAAGAATAGTCATTTGCTTAAAGGAAAACTTATTGTGAATCCTAAGGGGTTTGGTTTTGTTGAAATTGGTGAAGGGCGTAAGGATATTTATATTAATAAGAATAATTTAAAGAATGCTAGAGCTAATGATATTGTTTTGATAGAGCTTATTGGTGATAAGACTGAGGGAAGGATTGTTAAGATTCTTTCTAGGGATGAGCATTCTTTTGTTGGTGTTGTTTATTTTAAGAATGGGAAATGTTATGTTAAGCCTGATAAGAAAAATATGCATGATATAGAGATTAGTCAGGAATATGTTCATGGGCTTGTTGATGGGCATAAAGTTTTAGTAAAACCCCTTCCTGGTAATAAATATTTGGGTGCTGTTTTACATGTTATTGGGCATAAAAATGATGTTGGTGTTGATATTTTGTCTTTTGTTTATGCTAATGGTTTTAATCCACAATTTAATGATGATGTTATAGAAGAACTTAAGAGTATTCCTGATTCTATTAGTGATGATGATATTAAGGGGAGATTAGATTTAAGGGATAGGGTTATTTTTACTATAGATGGTGATGATACTAAGGATATAGATGATGCTATTAGTATTAGGGTTATTTCTGATAATACTTATGAACTAGGTGTTCATATTGCTGATGTTAGTCATTATGTTAAGGTTGGTAGTGCTCTTGATAAGGAGGCTTATGAGCGTGGTACTAGTGTTTATTTAGTTGATAGAGTTATACCAATGCTTCCTCATCAGTTGTCTAATGGGATTTGTTCTCTTAACCCTAATGTTGATAGACTTGCTATGTCTTGTATTATGAAGATTGATAAGCGTGGTAATGTTGTTAGTTATGATATTGGTCCTAGTGTTATTAGAAGTAGGATTCAGATGACTTATAATAAAGTTAATGATATTTTGGATAATAATAAGGTTAGTAGTGGTTATGAGCCTTTTGTTGATGATTTGAGGTTGATGAAGGAAGTTTCTGATATTTTGAGAAAGAAAATGGTTGAAAGGGGATATATTGAGTTTTCTAGTAATGAGGCTAAGATAATTGTTGATGAGAAGTGTCATCCAGTTGAGATAAAGTTGCGTGAAGAGGGTACTGGAGAGAATATGATTGAGAATTTTATGGTGGTTGCTAATGAGACTGTTTCAGGTTATATTTATTATCAGAATTTGCCTGGTATTTATAGGGTTCATGATAGGCCTGATGAGAAGAGGTTGCAAAGTTTCTTTGACTTTTTATCAGCACGTGGTTATGTTGTTCGAGGAAAGAGAAAGAAAATCACGGGTAAGGATTTGCAATATATTCTTAGTCAACTTACTGATAAGCCTGATTATAATATTTTGAATGATATGGCTATTAGGTGTCAAGCTAAGGCTATTTATTCTAGTGAAAATATAGGGCATTTTGGTCTTGGTAGTAAATGTTATTCACATTTTACTTCCCCTATTAGGAGATATCCTGATTTAATATTACATAGATTAGTTAAAGATTATAGTCAGGAATATTCACCAGCTTTGATAGAAAAGTGGCAGATGGATTTACCAGAAATGGCTAATCATTGTTCAATAAGGGAACAGGATGCTGTTAAGTGTGAGAGAGATGTTGATGATATGAAAAAGGCTGAGTATATGGAGGATCATATTGGTGAAGTATTTGAGGGAATTATATCTGGGGTAATGGAGTTTGGTATGTTTGTTGAGTTAGAGAATACTGTTGAGGGGCTTGTTAAGATTGAAGATATTCCAGGTGGTGGATATAGTTATATGGAAAAGTCTTTATCTTTAGTTAGTAAGAATAAGAAACATAAATATACTTTTGGAGATAAGGTAAGAGTTAAATGTATTAGGGCAAGTAGAGAAACTAGTATGGTAGATTTTGCTTTAGTAGAGAAGAATATTTAGTAGTTAAGGAGTATAGTAATGGTAAAGAGGTCTAAAAGAAGAAGAAAGAGAAGATTGAAAGTTAAGAATATTATTATAGCAGTTGTGATATTACTTTTGGTTATTGTAGGAGCGGTTTTTCTTGTTTGGAAGTTTGTTTTAAATAAAGATATTGATGCTAATCTTAAAGATAGTGGTAGTAAAAAGAATGCAGAAGTTAAGGAAGAGGTTTATAAAACATCTGTTATCACGGCTGGTGATAATTTGATTCATTCTAGTATTTATAAGGATGCTAATGAAAATACTGGGGGAAATGGTTATGATTTTAAGCCTATGTATGAATTGATAAAACCTATTGTTTCTAATTATGATATAGCTTATTATAATCAAGAGACTATTTTGGGAGGTACTCTTCTTGGTCTTAGTGATTATCCTACTTTTAATTCTCCACAGGAAGTTGGGGATGCTATGATTGATGCTGGATTTAATTTAGTTTCTTTAGCTACTAATCATACGATTGATTCTGGGGAGGATGCTGTTTTAGCGTCTAGAGAGTATTGGAATTCTAAAAAGGATGTATTAGCAGTTGGAAGTTATAGTAGTATGGATGAGAGAAATGAGGTTCAAGTTAGAGAAAGTAATGGTATTAGTTATACTTTACTTAATTATACTTATGGCACTAATGGTATACCTGTTCCTAGCGGTAAAGAGTATTTGGTTAATGTATGGCCTACTGATTTGGATTTGAATAATCCTGATACAGATAATGAATATCAAGCTTATAAGAAGACAGTAGAAGAAGATATAAAGAGGGTAAGAGATAAAGTTGATGTTTTGATGGTTGCTATGCATTGGGGAGTAGAGTATACTGATGAACCTACTGAATATGAGAAGGATATGGCTGAATTTTTAGCTAGTCAGGGTGTAGATGTTATAATTGGAACGCATCCTCATGTTATTCAACCGGTTACTTGGATAGATGATACTTTAGTTATATATTCTTTGGGTAATTTAATTTCTGCTCAATATCAAGATGAGAATTATAATAAAATGGTAGGGCTTATGACATCATTTGATATTACTAAGACTGAGCATGGTGATGATGTTTCGGTAAAGGTTGATAATGTTAATAATGAACTTATATATACTTATTATAAAAGTTATAGGAGTTTTAAGGTTGTACCATTTTCTAATGAGAACATTGTTAATTATTTACCTGATTATAAGAATGTTTATGATACTTATGTTGGTGTTGTTAAGAAATATGATCAGAATATGCCAGTGGTTCTTGCTTATGAATAAATATATTTTATAATTTTTTCTATTTATATTTTATAAAATGTGGTAAAATACTTTAACGAGAGGAAGATTAGTATGGAGATATTAAATAGAAGGGCAAGATATGATTATAATATAGTTTCTGAGTATGAGGCTGGTATAGTTTTAACTGGTACAGAGATTAAGTCTATTAGAATGGGACGTATGAATATAAAAGATAGTTATGCTATTGTTAGAAATGAAGAGGTATATTTACTTAATGCTCATATTAGTAGTTATGAGAAGGGAAATATATTTAATCATGATGAGGATAGAACTAGGAAGTTGCTTCTTAATAAGGAAGAGATAAAAAAAATTAATAATAAACTTTTGTTAGATGGTTATACTTTAGTTCCTCTTAAGGTTTATTTTGTTAGGGGACGTGCTAAAATACTTCTTGGTTTAGGTAAGGGTAAGAAAAATTATGATAAGAGAGAAGATATTAAGAAGAGGGATATGGAAAGAGAGATTAGATATAATTATAGGTAAAGGTAATATTGTATTTAATATAAAGAGATAGATGTTAATTTTAATAGATTTTTCTATCTCTTTTATTTATCAAAATTTTCTGATGATAATAATGCTAATCAAATAATATCATTACTTGTTTTGTTAGCATTTGTTTTGATCTCCCTTAACTTATATTATTTGTGATGAAGTATTGAAAATCCTTTTGATTAATAAAAATACTATAATTTCACATAATTTAAATTAGTAACTTATTAGTTAAAAATAGTTGCTTTTTTTTTTTTTTTTTTTTTTTTAAATTTTTTTTTTTATTTTTTTTAGTTTTAGGGATCGTCTTCGTGGTTATGGTTTAATTTTACTTCGTTTTT
>CALVPO010000079.1 GCA_944351345.1 uncultured Bacilli bacterium
AAATATCTACTCCTTATTTTCCTAAAAAACCTCCTTTCAACTAAAGTTTAACATTTCAGTCTACTGGAGAGTCAATACTTTATTAATAAAAATTTAATTTTTATTCCGTTCTAAGAGCATCAACTGGATCTTTCTTACTAGCCATCTTCGATGGAACAAAACCACCCAATACTGTTAAAGTAACACTAATAACAAGAAGTATAATGGCGTGAAGAGGATTTAATTTAGCAACAGAAGGTAAATCAGTTAGATTCTCAATTATTACATTTATTGGAAATGTTAAGAAATAAGCTATTAATAGTCCTAACACTCCACTACATACTCCGATAATAAAAGTCTCTGCATTAAATACACGTGTAATGTCTTTACCTCTTGCACCTAAAGACCTTAGTATTCCTATCTCTTTAGTTCTCTCTAATACAGAAATATAAGTAATAATAGCAATCATGATACAAGATACAATTAAAGAAATAGATGAGAATGCTATTAAAACATAAGTAATTGCATCCATAATACTACCTGATAATGTACTAATAAGAGCAGCATAATCAGTATATAAAATTCTATCATCACTACTTTTATCTTCGTTATACTTATCCAAATAATCAGTAATATAATCCTTTGTTTCAAAATCTTTTGGATATATATATATTATTGAAGGACTAACTTCAGCACCAAGTACTCCTAAAATATTATCTTTAGTTACAGTAGATGTAGTCTCATCAAAAGAAGAACCTGTCAAAACATTATAATCAACACTTTTTTGTTTATTAACAATAGCACTATCTTTATTAGCATTTATAACTTCATCTACTAACGCTGAATTATAATATATTCCAGATTGAGTAAGGGCACCTTTATCTTCCTTGCCTCTTATAATAGCATTTATTTTAATTGTAATAGCTTCACTATTATTATACATTCCTTCGTAATCACTACTAGGAACATAACGACTATTTATCTCCTCATAATAAACATCATTAGGAATAACCTTAAATTCTTTATTTAATATGTCATCAAAAGATATATCACTATCTGTATTAAATCCTAATTGTTTTAAAGTAGCACTATCAAGCTCATTACGTGAATTAACAGCAATTACAACACCAGGTTTATCACTATCGATAGAACCTGCTAAAAGCTCATAATTATCTAAAAGCATACTATCGCCATTAACTTTATCAGCAAACAAACTCCATCCCATAACGCCTGTCATTGAAGTGGTAGACATACTATAATTAGTACTAGTAGGAACAATACTATAACTATTATCAAAGTTTTTCGTAACTACATTTAAAGTAGTTCCATACTCATAACTAACAGCAGAAACATAATTTTTGTCAATAGAATCTATATAATCTACATAGTCACTATCTATGTTATTAAAGTGCATCATAGACTCTAAATTGTTTTCGCGTGGATAAATTACTTTCTTATCAGAAAATTCTTTATGTTTATCATTAGCTTCTTCTAATTCCTGTATTGTTTCTTCATCCATACTCATTGCCTGACTGCTAATAGTAATAGGCATCTGTGATAAAGTATCTTCTTCATATTCATCTATTTTAATTTGAAAACCATTAGATAAGGATAATATTAAAGCAATACCTATAATACCAATAGATGCTGCAAAAGAAGTCAAAAAAGTTCTCCCTTTTTTAGTCTTAATATTATTAAAAGATAAACCTAATGCTGTCTTTAAAGACATAGAAGTCTTCTTAGATTTCTTAGTTTTAACATCCTCATCTTCTTTAGTATTTACTTTACCATCATAAGGATTAGTATCAGAAGTTATTTTTCCATCTTTTAAAGTAATTATTCTATTGGAATATTCTTCTGCTAAAGAAGGATTATGAGTAACCATAATAACTAATTTATCTTTAGCTATTTTCTTTAATAAATTCATTATTTGAACACTAGTAACAGAATCTAAAGCTCCTGTTGGTTCATCTGCTAAAATTATTTCAGGATCATTTACCAAGGCTCTAGCGATAGCAACTCTCTGCATTTGACCACCAGATAATTGATTAGGTCTCTTATAAATATGATCACTAAGCCCAACTTCTTTTAAAGCTTTCTTAGCTCTTTTAATACTTTCTTTTTTAGAAATACCAGACAAAGTCAAAGCTAAAACTACATTTTGTAAAACAGATTGGTGTGAAATTAAATTATAACTCTGAAAAACAAAACCTATTCTATGATTACGATAACTATCCCAATCAGAGTCTTTATATTTTTTAGTAGAAATCTCATTAATAACCAAATCCCCACTAGAATAATTATCTAAACCACCAATTATATTTAGTAAAGTAGTCTTACCACTACCACTAGGTCCTAAAATAGACGCAAATTCATTCTTTCTAAAATTAATACTAACATTACTCAATGCCTTTTGTTCTAATTCACCAACCTTATAAATTTTAGTAATTTTCTTTAATTCAAGCACTCTATCATCTCCTTAATAATTATACTCTACTTTCTATAAACTTTTAATAATTATAACATACGATATTATTAACCTGCAACTATCCATTAACAAAAGAAAAAGAAAAAAAAGCTGAATGAAAATTATTTATTTCTCCTCAGCCACCATTTTTTACCTTTTAGATAATTTTTTGTCTTTATCAGTTGCTATTTCTATAACGTCATTTAAAAAATTATTTATTTTTTCTTTATATAACACTAATACTTTCTTTGTTGTTTCTATTACTTCCTCTTCTTCTATACCTAAAAATTGGGCAATTGCTTCTGTAGAAAAATATTTTTCATCAACATATCCTAACTTTAATGAAATAATTATCGCTTCTTTTACTGATAACACATTCAGCATTTCGGTAAATGTTGGTGTTCTTAATAATTTTAATATTTTTACACAATCATCTTTAGTTATATCATTATTTGCTTTATCTTCTCTTACACATGATATTAATTCTTCTTTTTCTTTTGGTTCAGTTTTTGAAATTAACTCTCCGCTAAGTTTTTCATTTATTTCAAAAGTTTGAGTTATAGGTGTTGGTTCTTCAATAATTTGTTCTAATGTTGCTTCTGTAATTGGAGCAACAAATTTCTTTTTTCTTGCTTTTCTTGGATTAATTTTCATATTTGTATATTCAAGTAATTTCTTCATTTTTGGTATTAATACTCCATAAAATTTACTAGTTTGTTCTTTTGTTAGTTTTGCTGAAACTGGATTGTCTAAATCCTCACCATATCGAAGTGTCACTAATGCTCTTTCTTCTTCTGTTAGTTTTGTTAGCATTTCATCTACTTGCTCTCTCGTATAATTCTCAAAATATTGATATATAGTTCGTAAATTTGACATTTTATCATTCTCCTTATCTTTTGCTTTTTTACTATCTTTTAAATTAGTTTTAGACGTTTTTTTACTACTTTCTAAATACTTTTCTGAACTCTGTATATAAACAGCAAGTTCGTTAATATGTTCTGACTTTCTAATTTTTTGTAATGCTTTTTTTTCGATTTGTCTAATCCATTCTCTTGAAAAATTATATTTTTTACCAATTTGTTCAAAAGTCATAGGTTTTCTATCATAAAAACCATACCTAAGCATTAATATTTCTCTTTCCATTTCATTCAAATTGCAATCTTCAAATAATTTTCTTATATAATATGGTAGAGTATTATCAATAGCTTCATCTTCTGGTGTTTTTTCTGATGCAGAAATAAAATATCCAAGTTCTGTATCCCTATCATCACCCACTAAAGCGTCTATACTTACTGTATCACTTTGCAATTTATATAATTTATTTGCTTTTGAAATTGATACTCCCATTTCATATGCAATTTCATCTATTGTAGGTTGTCTGTTTAGTTTATCTTCTAATTTAGCTACTGCCTTTTTATAAACATTAATTTGTTCGTACTTATAAACTGGTATTCTAACAATTCTCCCTTTATTAAATATCGCTCTAGTTATAGCTTTAGTTACCCAATATGTTGCATATGTAGAAAATTTATATCCTTTGTCAACGTCATATTTATCAACTGCTTTCATTAAACCTAAATTTCCTTCTTGTATCAAATCCGAAAAAGATAATCCCCTATTAAGATATTTTTTTTTTTTTTTAACAACTAATCGTAAATTACTCTCAATAAATAAATTTTTTGCTTTACTATCACCTTGTGCAACCTTTTGTGCTAATTCTTTTTCTTGCTCTTTTGATAGCAATGGAATTTTCCTAATTTCTTTTAAATAAATACTTACACTATTAGTAGTTTCAAATTCATCTATATTTTCAACCTCTTCTGTATTTTCTTGCTTTATTTCTATATTGTTCAACATACAATATACATCAATTGCTAAAATTAAAGATGTATTATTAAAAATCTTTTCACAATTACCTGATATTATCTGCAAATTATAATGCTTAAATATAGACTCAATCATATTAATAAAAACGTTATTTTTATTTATCAATTTTATCAATAAATCAAGATTTGGTAAATAATCATAAGTTTTAAAAAAATTATCTAGTTTCTCAAAATATTTTATTGAATCTTTATAAGTTGAAATCTCACTAAATTCTTGATTTATATAATCATTTATTATCTTAAATGATGTTGATGAATCATGTATCAATTTTTTTATATGTTCAGATAAAGATGTTTTTATCTTTGTTTTTATAAAATCAGAATAAGATGTACTGCCAGTATATATATTTTTGGAATTAGCTATTTCGTCTAATACTAATTCATAATAATCTTGATGAGATATATCAACATAACTATAAGATTTATAAATATTATTAATAGTAGATAATAAAAGTTCATATATTTCTTCAGAACTCAACTGTTGTATTTTTTCTAAACTTAATTCCATATATTGCCTCCCATTAATCATCTTTAAGGTTATTATTTAAAATATATTTATCTTACTCCATTTTTATATAAAATAATTATCATGTAAATATATAAAATTCACTCTCAAAAGCTCAATTTTGTTCTTATTTTAGCACTTTTATTTATTCTGGTAAATAGTTTTAAAGTTATTTTATTTATAATTATGACTTTTGAACAAAATATACATAATTAAATACCTTTTATTTTTTATAGATTATTACACAATAAAACCCCTGTCTAAATCTAGACAAGGGTTAAATATCAATATATGGTGTCCCCGCGGTGATTCGAACACCGGACCGTACGCTTAGAAGGCGTATGCTCTATCCAGCTGAGCTACGGAGACATTACTCACACCAGATAGATAAATTATACACCTTTTTTTCTATTTATTCAACACCTTTTAATGATTTTTTATAAATTTCTTTATCATTAACTAAAAAACTTACTTCTTTAGCATCACAATTATCTCCAACAGAAAGACTAATAGTGTATATAACTTCTTCTAATATTTTGTTGCTAGATTTATTTTCTAATATAGCATCATTAAAATTTAATTTTAGTATATCTCCTTCTTGTTCATAATTTATTAAAGACGCATTAGCACTCAAAAAGCTCATTAAATTCGTCTCATGTATTGGAGATGAAGATAACTCATCAATTATTATTTTCACTTTATCATTATCTGCATTATTAATATATTTAGTAACAGGGACATAATATTCATTATTATTATAACTACTAACATAATATACAGTATAAGAATCTACATTGTTAACACTTGATATATCATAATATTTATTAATACCATAACTTCTATCTAAAGAGGCTGGTAACTTTCTTTTGCTATTAGGTAATTCCTTTAAAATTACACCCTCTACTTTTATTACTACACTATTAATTCCATTTATATTAGTTAAGGTATAGATAATAGATTCTAACATCTTTTCTTCATATTTTTCATTAATATCTAATAATTCTTTAGAAAAATTTATAGTTAATATGCCATTTTCTAAAGATAGATCTTTTATTTCGGTACCAGCAGGAATTAATTGTCTAAATCCATTAGGTATACTATTATTTTTTGGACCATCTATAATTAAACTTTCCAGTAAATATTTAGCTTGTTCTTGAACTTCTCCTTTACCACCAGGTATAAATGTTCTTGCCACATAGTCATTAGAATCTAATAAATAAACAACAGAATCAGAATTAGTATATTCATATTCAATATCATCATTGGATAATGTATATTCTAATTCTTGATTATCTGGTATCAAATATAATAAGAACAAGCTAAAAAGAGCAAGTGTTGCAACCATTATCTTCCTTAAAGACATTCTTCTTAACATACTATCACCTAATTAATTATATGACTAACTATTAGCAGTAGAAGAAAAAAAGAAAAATAGTAAATCATTATTTTTCTTTAACAATATTAGTATACATTCTTATTTTTCTTAAAGTCTTTAATTTATACATTAAATGCCCCTTAGGAATCATAGGATAAATTATTTTTAACTTCTCTAACTCTAACTTATTCTTCTCTTTAAATAAACTACTATTTTCTTTTAATAAACAAGGACCAAAATATAATTCTTTATAACTATAAAACTTATGTCCCTTCTTAAATTTTATAATTGTATATATAATTTTTTTATCTTTTACTAATGCTTCTTGTTCAATATAATAGCCTATAGAAGTTAATTTTTTTCTTAAAAAATCAACATCATTATTACTTTGTAATATGATAGTATCTATATTTTTAAGCTTACTTAAATTATTATAAAGTATTCCTACCATAGTATGAGTTCCCATACCAGATATTATAATAGTATCTAACCCAGTAACATCTATAGAATCTAAACCATTAGATAACACAGTATTTAT
>CALVPO010000080.1 GCA_944351345.1 uncultured Bacilli bacterium
CTACAGCTCTTTTATCAATTGGTAATATATAAGATATTATTTCATAATCAAATGTTATGGCAATAAACCAATCTTTAGAGCCAGTGATATAGAAATAATTATCTATACTTAGTAAATTATAATTTTCTTTATAAAAGTCTATTTCTTCTTTAGTATTATAATCGTATTCAATACTGGAATATGCTATACTGTTTATAAATATTTCTATTCTTTCTTTATCTTCATCATGATTTTTATCATATATATATGGTATGTCTCTTTTCTGATAAAATTTCTTATTATCTATATTATAGTTGATTTTGTTATTAGCAAATTTTTTTGTTATTATATAATTTGTTACATTTTCTTTATTATAATCTGTGTATATTTTTGTATTTAGTGGTATTGGTTTATCAAATTTGATGCTTTCTAAGTTCATATTTTCCATAAATTCTTTCATATGTATATCTGTAATTGTTACGATTTCAATTTCTGATTCTGGATAGTTTATCCATGTTTTTCCTACTTCTTTTAGAATGTTTATTAAGTTTATGGCTAAATTTTCGTCATGTATTCTAGGATCTATATTATTAATATTTAACATATTGCCATTCTTACTAAAAGGAATAATATATTTTACATTATTATAATATAAATATAATATGCCGCCATTTGGTGATGTTAAACAATATTTTAAAAAATCCTCTCCTGCTGCTCCTACTTTTAGGCAATCACCTCCATCTATGCCTGCTGATAATAATGATTCATCTTGAAATGATACAACTTCAAATTTTGCATTGTTTAGTTCTCCTTTAATTTGAGGATAAGTTGAATAAATTTTTTTCTTTCGTAATTTATGTAAATCTAAGACTCTTTGAACTATATCTTTAGGATCTTCAGTCATATATTTTCTTGAATTTAATATTTTTGATAATGTATTTAGAGTTATGTCTAATTCATCTGGTTTTAAGTTGTATAATAGTACTTTTGAGATATCGATAATATCTAATAATGAATACATAGATAATTCTTTATTGGATTTTACTGCCTCTATTATTTTATAATAATTGTTTATGATGTTATATAATTCGTTATTTAGACCTAGTGCTTGTTTATTTAGTACAAGTCTAAGTAAGCAGTCATTATCTCGCTTAAAGTTTCCTAATAAAAATTTAAGTAATTCTTTATCTTCAATTAATTGTCCTTTATTATTTAATTTTGTTTTAATGTTTATTTTGGAAAATATTGTATATATTTCGTTTACTGTTAGTGGTTGAGTCCTAACTTCTGATTTATAATATTTGTAATATTTATTTATATCTTTTTCTTTGTAATATTCTTCTCTTTTTTCTATTTCATCTATGATAAATTCTTTGATTATTTGTTCTTTTTTGGTAGTAGATTTTACTTCTGATAATTTATTAGTTAATCTTTTTATAGCATTAGGAACATAATTTGGTTCTATTGTTAGACAAATATCTTCAAATATATAGTAATTTTTATTCTTTAGAGATTTTAGGATTTCTTTTTCTATTCCATAATAATAAAATTTATTCTGATTATTTAATCTAAATCCTCTTCTTAAATCTTTATATAATTCATAACTTGCTTTCCTAAGAGATTTTTCTGTTGAATAAGTATAAAAGTCTTCTATTATTTTTTTACTATTATCATAACCAAATATCATGTATAATTTAATTGCACTTACAAATATTTCTGTACTATTATAATTATCATTTTTGTTTTTTAACAATTCTATTAATTTGGTTATATGACTTTTATTTACATTAATTAAGAAATCATAATCAAGAAATACGTTATTATTTAAATATATATTTTTCCCGTGATTGCTTTTTACTTCTACTAAAATATTAAATTTTGTATAAATATATAACTCATATTTATTTTTTATTTTTAAGAAAACTAAGGAATTAAATTGTTTGTTGCTTTTTAGTAATTGTTTTAGGTTATTACTTACTTTGTATTTTTCTAATTCTTGATTAATGTCTATTTCAAAATAATTGCCTGTAAGATTATATTTATTAATAAATATATAAAATTGATGATAATCAATTTTATTCAGGTAAGCTAATATTACTTTTTTTGCATATATTGATTCCTTTATATTTTCACTTCTTAGTATATAATCTTTTATATCATTACTTACTAGTTCTATTATTAATTTTTTATGTTTTGTTTGGGGAATTTGCATTATTTTATCAAATAATTTTTTATCATCTATTATTTTTTTCTTTATTTCTTCATTTACGTTTAAAAATAATAGATTGAAGGAAGGAATATCTAGTGTTTCAATAACATCTTTATTTTCATAATAATTAGATAAATTCATTTGTTTAAAGTAACTAATTTGTTTTAACTTTTCTATATTTGACTTAGACATATTACATCTTCTCCTTAGTATTTCTTTGCTCTTGGAAGAATTTTGATAATATATTTAGACATTCTTCTTTTAGAATTCCTTGTTTTATTGCTATTTTATGATTATTAATTTTTGTTAGATAGCCAAATACATAATTATTAGTTCCATAGACTACTTTAGATATTCTTGATTGAATAATTGCTCCTGTACACATCATACATGGTTCTACTGTTGTATAGAGAGTACAGTCTTCTAAGTGCCAAGTATTTAGTTTTTGGCAAGCTTCATTTATTGCTAATATTTCAGCGTGATGAGTTGCTATGTTGTTTATTTCTTTTTTATTATAGGCTGAGGCTATTATTTGGTTATTTTTTACTATGATGGAGCCTATTGGTACTTCATCAAGATTATAAGCTATTTGGGCTTGTTCTAATGCTTTTTTCATATAGTATTCATCATTCATAATAATCACATCCATATATATTGTATCACATTAATTTAATTAGAACAAATGCATATGCATAAAAAGGATAACACATAAGTTTTAAATCTTATATGTTTTTTGTATACTAAATAGTATATAAAAAATAAATATACTGAAATAGAATTATTTGTAAAAAGTATTGAAAATTATTTATAGACTCGGGTGTGTCTTTTTTTATTAGGACAAGTTGAAATTGCTCTTTGAGCTAATCCTTGTTCATTTTCATAGTTATATGCTTTCACATATACTAAATTGCCGGAAAAAGTGCATGTCACAGGTCTACCCATAATCCATTTAAAATGAACTGAGCCATCTTTGCTAGGTTTTGCAAAATATTCAAAATAATATTCTGCTATTTCTCTTGTCCAAGGCATTGGGTTATATTGTTCAAATCCCATACCAACTGGTGTGCTAGCATTATATAATGCTGCTAATACATCTGCTCTATCTTTATCAGAAATATCAATTACATCTTCTTCTATTTCATTATAGCCATAATCGACATCTGGTAAAGGTTCTTGTGTTAATCCTAATACTTCTCTATTGAATTTTTCTCTAAATTCATGAGCAAATTCTGGAGATGTACATTGTCTAACATATTGAGGTATAATTGTAATAAATCCTATTATGTTTTGCTTATTTCTTTCCTCATCTTGTAAAGCTATTTTAAAAGCTAAAACTAAAGTATCAACATCAACTTTATCTGGTATCATTCTAGCAAATCTATGATAAAATTCACTTTCTGCATTTTCTCTACCTAAAATTGTTTCATGAGCTGATTCAAAACATTCTTTTGCATTTTCAAAATATAACATGTTTTTATCACCTACCTTTTATGATTCGTCAATTCCATTTTTTTTACAAACATTTCTTCATCTAAGTGCCCATACTTTGACATATATGAATCAAATTCTTTTTGAGTTTCTTCATTTCCTTGTAATGAACCGCTTTCAATAGTACCGTTAATATTAAATAATATATACCAACCATCACCTGTAATAATCTTTGAATATGATGTATAATCTATTGGAGTTTCTTCTCTATATAATTGATATCTTAAAGAATTAATATTAAGTGTTATTTCATCTAAAGTATCTATATCAGCCTTATTTACATCGTTAATAAATATTACTTTGTTTCTAGGATCTCTATATTTAGCTCCTACTACACCATATCTTGGTTCTTTTGGCATACTTCCAGCTAAAATTTGTTGTTTGTTAGAATCAGATACATATAAATTTGGTTCTAATGGTCTAGGAACGTCTCCTGTTACTTCCTCTAACCCATTAAATGTATAATCAGATTTTCCTATAGTAACTACTTTAACTTTTTGGATATCATCTTCTGTATATTGTGAAATATTTAACATTTCTCTTGCTGCTGTTTTATAAACATCAACTAATTTTATATCATCTTGATACATTCCATGGTAAGGATTACCTGCTTCAACGCTGTCAAAACAAATAACATCACCATTTCTCCATATCCAACTTTGTGTTAAAAATTGTCCTTTGTAATATACTACAAAAGTTCTTCCATTTTTAGATTGCATTGAATGTTTAAGTGCTGAATATGAAATTCCCCTTATGACAAAACAGCAATGAGATAAATAACCTACAGCTACTGCCATAGGATCACCAAGTTCTAAAACTTTATATGTAAAATTTCCTATTTGACCTTCAACTTTTGGAATTGTTGAATACCATCTATTTCTTGCATCTTTACATAAGCCAATTGCCTCAGATAATAATACCGGATTTAGTGTATTCATTTCTGTTAAAGCACGTTTAAATTTTATCTCATCAGGTTTTAATTCTATAGGTAAATCTACATCTTCAAAATATTTAACAATTCTCTTAACACTTAATATTCCATTACATTCTTTTTTTATCTCTTCAAAAGTATTACAAAACTCTGTGAATTTTTTTTCAAATTTAGGAATTTCTCCTCTTAACATTCTATTAATTACTGAATTTTGCTCATTCATCATGCCTAGGCCAAATAAATAATTTAACAATTCCTCATTTGTATTTGGCGTTCCATCCTCATTAATAGAAATAGTATCATATTTTAAACCATCAAATAAGTTTTCCATTCTATTTCCCTGTATATTAGATTCCAATAAATATTTACCTTTATCTTTTCCAAAATAACATAGTAATTGTAATCCCATTCGTTCAATAAAAGATAAATTATCTGCATTAGTATTAATTCTATTAATTGCATTTTTCCATTTAATAACTGGGCTAATATTTAATTTTACTAATTGTTCGTCTGTTAAGAAATTGGTTATATAATCCGCATTATCAATTAGTTGTCCACTTTTTGATAAATATATTAAACCTTTATATGTTTCAATCATATAAACTTTATCAAATGGGATACTACCTTTTGCTAATCTATAGAATACTCCGTTTAATGATACATTTTCTAAATAAGTTCCATCTTTCTTACTTCTTTCAATTAAATCATTTGTAAATTTATTTCTTAATTCTAAAAACACCATATCCTTATCATTAATTTCCCTAGCTCTTAATAGTTTTCCACAAGCAATAATAGCTTCAATATAATCATCATATATTAATTTATTTTTTTTATCTTTTCCTATATTAGCTACTAATAATTTAAAATCTTCATAAGAATATAATTTTTCATTACATTTTTTAACGAATCTATTAATTATTTCTGCTATTGTTTTTTTATTTATATATTTTGATATATCGATATCAGAATAAGCAATATCTAAAAATTCTAATACAACATTTGCGGTGAATTCATTTACTTTATAATGTGCATGATTATCAAATAATGATAAAGTTTCTTTAATACCCATTTCATGAAATTTAGTTTTGAATAGAGCAAATAATTTGCTATCTGATAATGTTTTAGTTTCATCTACATCATAACTATAGGAATATGAACCTAAATATTTATATCTAGTAAATAGTAATTTAAAAATTGAAATAGATGCTTTATTAACTTTATTATTATAAATCTCTAAAAATCTATTTAAAGTATCAATTTTTGTTGCTTTCAATAAAATAAATTTAATTAAATCATCAGCTGGTAATTTCGTTAACCTTTCTTTTTCATTTAATAATATATCTAACACTTTAGATTCATTCATATCTTCCATTTCCAATAAAATATCATCTTCTAAAGATTCTGGAAATATTTCTTTTAGTTTGATTCTTGCTTCATCACAAACAGAATAATAAAAATTTAAAAACATATTATCTTTACAATCAAGATCAGTTTTATATCTATCAATAGCTTTTAATTGCATATCTTCTGATAAGTTAATTATGCAAGTTTCAACTAAAGAAGAAGTTAATTCCTTATGATAATTATTAAGTAATTTCATAATACTTTCAGAATCCATTTGACCAATAGATTCAATCCAAATAATCATAGGAAATTCTTTCATATTATCAAATGATGCTTTACTCCATTCGTTTTTTTCTCTAGTCATAAAAACTAAATATATTAATGCTTTACGGAATGTTTCTTTCTTAATTTGTTTTTGAACATTAACTTTATGACTCAAAATATCTAACACTCTTTGTTTTTCATAAAAATTTTTAAATCCTGTATTTTTTTGATATTCTTTAACTAAAGCTGATGCTTTATGAAGTGGCAATCTAAGAATACTATTTAATAGAATTTCGAATTTCATAGCTCCCCCTTACAACTGCTTAATATACTATCATACCCCCTAAAAAAATACAATAATTTGTTAAAAAAATCATTTCATAATCTAGAAAAAAACTATTAACAAATTTGTGTTAATAGTCTTGAAATATTTAATTTTATTATAATTATTT
>CALVPO010000081.1 GCA_944351345.1 uncultured Bacilli bacterium
CCATTATATCACCTATAATTATTATGGAAAAAATAAAATAAATTATCACATTTATTTTTTTAGTTTAAATACTTCTACAGTATTATTTTCAGTATTTATTAATTTAATTGTATTATCATCAGGCATTTTCATTAGATATTTTACTTTATTTTTATTTAGAGGATCACTAGTAATATTATTAGCGAAAATTTTATAATCGCATCTTGTTAAAGATGCTGCTAATCTAGCTAATAAATCTTCTCTTTCTTTAAATAAAGTTATAAATGTATTTGAATTAATTGTAGCTCGTCCCATATTAATTGCTCCTTTTCCTCATCATAACATATATTAAACAAGATAGCAAATCTATAATTTTTAATTTTATTAAATGTATATATATTAAAAAAATATAAATTATCATATATTTTTTTATAAAACTATATTTTTAATAATTATTATGTCTACTATTTTAAATTTTTATAATAAAAAAAATGGCAAGAATAGTAATTTTATAAATTTATTTTTTATTTAACAAAATAGTATATTTTACATAAATTACTATAGGTGATTATCAAATGATAGATTTATGTAAAATGCAACTAAATAAGATAGGTATAATTAAAAAATTTAATGTTAGTGATGATATTAAAAGAAGGTTTTTAGATATAGGAATAGCTTCTAATGTTAAAATAAAAAGGGTGTTGGAGAGCTATAATAATAATATGTCTGCATATAAAATAATGGGTAGTTTAATTGCAATTAGAAATAAAGATACAAAAGGAATAAAGGTAGTTTATGAAAAAATATAAAATAGCTCTAGCGGGAAATCCTAATGTAGGAAAAAGTACTATCTTTAATTTTTTAACAAATAAACATCAGCATACAGGAAATTGGACTGGTAAAACTGTTGAAGAAGCAAGTGGTGAATATAAATATCACAATAAGATATATGAAGTGTATGATTTACCAGGAACATATTCTTTAGTAGCCCATTCTAAAGAAGAACTGTTAACAAGAGATTTATTATGTTTTAATAAAGAAATAGATTTAACAATAGTAGTATGTAATGCTGTAAATTTAGAAAGAAGTCTTAATTTAGTATTACAGATTCAAGAAATTACTAATAATGTACTTGTAGTAGTAAATTTAATAGATGAAGCTTTAAAAAAGCAAATACAAATTGATCTAGATAAATTAAGTAAAATATTAAAAGTACCCGTTATAAAAACATCAGCTACTAATAACGAAGGATTAGATGTTTTAAAAGAAAAAATAGAATATTATGCAAGGTTTAAAAATATGGAATCTTATAAATTAAAGTATGATAATAAATTAGAAAAAGAAATAACTAAAATATCAAAAAATTTACCTAGTAATGTAAAAAATAAAAAATGGATAAGTTTAAGATTATTAAATAATGATAAAGATATAATAGAATCATTAAAAAAATATTCGAATTATGACATAAAAACTAATAAAAAATTACTAACTACACTAAAAAGCTCTAGTAATAATCTAAAAAATATAGATATAGAAGTTTTAGTAGTAAGTAATATTTTAAAAGAATGTAACAAGATATATACAAATACTGTAATAAATAATAAAAATAAATATATAGAAAAAGAACAAAAAATTGATAAAATAATAACAAGCAAAATATTTGGTATACCTATAATGTTAATTATGTTATTTCTTATATTTTGGTTAACTATAGTTGGAAGTAATTATCCATCAGAACTATTAAGTAACTTTCTGTTTAGTTTAGAAGCTCCATTACGTAATTTATGTCAAATATTTCCAAGTTATATTAGTGATCTATTAATTAATGGAGTGTATAAAACTACAGCTTGGGTAGTAGGAGTAATGTTACCACCTATGCTAATATTTTTTCCGTTATTTACAATAGCAGAGGATATAGGGCTGCTTCCAAGGATAGCCTTTAATATGGATTATATGTTTAATAAATGCCATGCTTGTGGTAAACAGTGTTTAACTATGTGTATGGGAATTGGATGTAATGCTGTAGGGGTAACAGGAACTAGAATAATAGATGAAAAAAGAGAGCGATTGTTAGCAATTATAACTAATAGTTTTATGCCATGCAACGGTAGATATCCTGTAATAATAGCCATAATTTCTATGTTTTTCATAGGAACAACTAGAGGAATTATCTCAAGTATTATAAGTTCTTTAATATTAGTTTTAGTAATTACATTAAGTATTATTATGACTTTTATAACATGTAGTATATTATCTAAAAATATTCTAAAAGGCAAAAAATCTTCATTTATTTTAGAACTTCCTGATTATAGAAAAATAAAAATAGGAAAAATAATAATTACTAGCTTGTTAGATAGAACAATATTTGTTTTGGGAAGGGCTATTGTAGTTGCTATGCCAGCAGGATTAATTATATATCTTATTACTAATATTACTTATAACGATGTATCTGTTTTAACTATAATTAGTAATTATTTAAATTCTATAGCTTCATTAATAGGTTTAGATGGTGTAATATTATTAGCTTTCTTTTTAGGAATACCTGCAAATGAAATAGTGTTACCAATAATTCTTATGACATATTTAGGTACAAATAGTCTAACGGATTATGAAAATTTAACAAGTTTAAAAAGTATATTAATAGATAATGGTTGGACTATGTTAACAGCAATTTGTTTTATAATTTTTAATTTATTTCATTTTCCATGTGGAACAACTTTATTTACTATAAAAAAAGAAACTAACAGTTGGTACTATACATTCTTATCGTTTATAATACCATTATTTATTGGAATTACCTTATGTTTTATAGTAACAACTATATTTAAAATTTTTTGCTTACTATTTTAACTAAATGTTAATAAAATGAAATGTATTAATCTTCTATAAAATGAATACCCAAATTTATTGACTATTGAAAACTATTAGTATATAATTTAAATAGATATAACGATAATATAGTGGTAAGGTGATAAGTCGTGGCAAAGAAAAAAACTAAAAAAAGTAAAAATAAAAATAAATTTGAGTATAGTAATGAAATAGTTGGTGTAATTATAATATTGTTAGGGGTAATAGGATTACTTGGTACAGGTTTAGTAGGTAATATGGTTAAAAGCTTTGCTATTTTTCTTGTTGGAACTATTTATGTAGTTCTACTTTTACTACTATTAGTAGTAGGAGTATTTTTAATTTTAAAAAAGGATACTCCTAATTTGTTGTCATCTAGATTAATAGGTTTTTATATAATTATTATTTCTTTTTTAGTATTATTACATGTTAAGTATATTGAAGTAAATGATACGGAAGGTATAAAAATTATTACAGAAACATTTAATAATTTAATGGTATCATTTTCTAATAATAAGGCATTGAGTAATTCAGGTGGTGGCATTATAGGAGCTGTATTTAGTTATATATTTGTCTCATGTTTTGGAAGTGGTGCTAAAATAGTAGTTTGTACTATGTTTGTTTTAGGCATAATTTTATTTTTAAATGTTAGTATTTTAGAAATATACAATAAAGTTAAACCGCATATATTAAATTTGTTTAATAAGGATGATGATGATGATGATGATGATAGTAGTGAGTTAGTTAATGTTAATTCACCAAAAGACGAGGCTTTGTTAACTGATCCTGCTGTTATAGTAGAACCTGTAAAAGTAGAAAATATAGATAATGATGTTCCTATAATGCGTACTCCACCTAAGATAGTGTCAACAAGTCAAGACGAGGTAAAAGATGAGGTTATTATAAATAGTTCTAATGAAAATTATCAATTACCACCAATAAATTTATTAAATACAGTAAAAAATGTAAGTAATAAAGAAAATGAAGTAAAAGCTAAAGAAAATATAGGTGAACTTGAAAAAGTTTTAAAAGATTTTGATATAATAGGAAAAGTTGTTCAAGTAAACATTGGTCCGACTGTTACACAATTTGAATTAGAAATTAAAGCAGGAACGAAGGTAAGTAAATTATTATCAATTCAAAGAGAAATTGCATTGGCCTTAGCTGCTAAAGATGTTAGAATAGAAGCACCAATACCAGGAAAAAGTACAATAGGAATAGAACTTCCTAATAAAGTAAATAGCTCAGTATCATTTAAAGAGGTTTTAACTAAAATGCCTGATATAAATGAAAAGAATTTATTAGCAGTAGGTTTAGGTAAAGATATAATGGGTAAGGTAAAGTGGATGGAAATAAATACAACTCCTCATTTATTAGTAGCAGGTGCTACTGGTAGTGGTAAGTCTGTTTGTGTAAATTGTATTATAACATCTATTCTAATGCGAACTAAACCTGATCAAGTAAAACTAGTTATGGTTGATCCTAAAAAAGTTGAACTTACTATGTATAATGGAATCCCTCATCTTTTGGCACCTGTAGTAACTGATCCTAAGAAAGCTTCTATTGCCTTAAAGAATATTGTTGTTGAAATGGAAAGAAGATATGATGTCTTTGAGAGAACTAAAAATAAAAATATTAAAGGATATAATAAATTTTGCGAAAATAATCCTGAATATCCTAAAATGCCCTATATAGTAGTTATAATAGATGAACTAGCAGATTTAATGTTAGTGGCTGCTAAAGAGGTTGAGGATTCAATAATGCGTATAACTCAAATGGCTCGTGCTGCAGGAATTCATTTAATAGTTGCAACTCAAAGACCATCAACAGATGTAATAACTGGTGTTGTAAAAGCTAATATTCCATCTAGAATATCATTTGCTGTCTCATCATCAATAGATTCTAGAACAATATTAGACTCAACAGGAGCAGAAAAGTTACTAGGTAAAGGAGATATGTTATTTCTTCCTATGGGAGATAATCACCCAACTAGAATACAGGGTGCATTTATAAGTGAAGAGGAAATTCAAAAAGTAGTAGATTATGTTTGTGAACAACAAAAGGCTCAGTATGATAATACTTTAACAGAGATGAAAAATGATTCAAGTTCACATAATGATGGATATTCATCAGAGGAAGAATACGAAGATCCTTTATATAATGAAATAGCAGATTATGCAATACAAGCAGGAAAAATAAGTGCTTCATTAATTCAAAGAAAATACAGATTAGGATATAATAGAGCTGCTAGAATAATTGATTTATTAGAAGAAAGAGGTATAATTGGTCCTCCTAATGGTTCTAAACCAAGGGAAGTTTTAATAAAGAAAGAACAATCAGAATAAAAGTAAGAAAAGGAGAAAAATATGAAAAAAGAAACTAAATCAAAACCTAAAAAAAATAGTAATACTACAAGTAAAATCATAATAGCAAAAATATTGTTAATACTATTAATAGTAATAGCAATTATACTAACTTATTTAAAATTTTTTGGTCCAAACCAAAATCTAGAAGAACATCCACTGGATGAAAATAGAAATCAAATAGATACCAAAATTGAACTATTAGAGTCAATAACTACAATAATGAATGATAGTAGTATGGTAGAGGAGTATAAAGATAAAAAAGTAAATATATGGGCTAACGTAAATTCTAATAATAATAGTATAATATTAAATTATGAAACTAGTAGTATTATACAATTTGAACTTGATTATAGGGAACCTAATCTAGAAATAAGTATAAATAAAGAAGAAGAATTAGTTTTTAGTGAAATGTATAAAATATTAATATTAGCAAATCAAGAAAGATTAGAAAATACTATTACTAATACTGAATATATAGATGAATTTTTAAAGGGAAATAATTCTATAGATGGTTATACTAGAGAAGTAACAGGAGATACTATAAGATATACAATGGATATAACTAAAAAAATAAATATTACAGGAATTAGTACTCAAGAAGCAATTGAAACCACTACAGAAACAAGTAGTATAGAAGGAAGTGAATAAATTGGCAACACCACATATTGAAAGTAAAAAAGAAGATATAGCAAAAATTGTTTTAATGCCAGGAGACCCTAAAAGAGCAGAATATATTGCAAAAAATTATCTAACAGATATAAAATTAGTAAATCAAGTAAGAGGAATGACTGCTTATACAGGATACTATGGAAATAAAAGAATAACAATATTTCCATCAGGTATGGGGATACCTAGTATGAGTATTTACTCTCATGAATTATTTAATTTTTATAATGTAGATTATATTATTAGAATAGGAACTATGGGAGCATATACAAAAGATTTAAATATAGGTGATGTAGTCTTAGCTATTAAATCTTATACAGATTCATCATACGATAAAATAGTAGATAATTATAAAGATAGTTATCTGGCATCATCAGAAGAAATAAATACAAACATAATATCAGCTGCAAAAGAGCTTAATATAGAATTAAAAACAGGTACAGTTTATACATCAGACGTTTTTTATACTCCAGAAGATTATAGAAAAATAGAGCGAGATCATAATGTGATAGGCGTAGAAATGGAGTCATTTGCCTTGTTTCAAGAAGCTAAGCTTGCTAATAAAAATGCATCAGCAATCTTTACTATTTCAGACTCTTTTGTAAAAAAAGAAGAACTAACTAGCAAAGAACGAGAAAAAAATTTAGATGATATGATAAAAATTGCATTAAAAACAAGTTTAAAAATATAAAAACAAGGTATAATAATATTCAGAGGGAAGTGGATA
>CALVPO010000082.1 GCA_944351345.1 uncultured Bacilli bacterium
ACTAACTTTACCATCAACGTACTCAACAGTAACTTGACACTTACCATCAGGATTCAAAAAATCATATTTTCTCTTCAATTTATCTAATTCAAAAACCAACTTATTAGCAAGAAAAATTGGCATTGGCATTAAACAATCAGTATCCAAACAAGCATAACCAAACATAATTCCTTGATCTCCAGCCATTAACTCACTATCTCCAACAGCACTATCTATCTCTCTAGACTGTTCACTAACCCTAACAATAACTTCAAACTCAGCATCATATCCAATATTTCTAACCACTTCTTTAGCCAATTTTTCATAATCTAAAACAGCCCTAGTATTAGCTTCTCCATATATAAAAATAGTATTATCCTTAATAGTAGCCTCAACAGCCATCTTACTATCTTTATCCTGCCTTAAAGCACTATCTAAAATATAATCACTTATTTTATCACATATTTTATCAGGATGACCACAACAAACTGCCTCACTAGTAAAATAATATTTATCCATAAATATCTCCCCTCAAAAACTATATTTTAAATCATTTTTTCTTATAACTATTATTTAATCTTAAAGAATAAGTTTCACTAAGAAGTCTATTATTACACTCATCATAATCATCAATATGAATTACCATATCATCCATAACCTCATAAGGATAATTTATAATATTAATACCACTATGATGATAATCAAGCCTTCTAAATATTCTAATAAACTTTTCTGTTAAATTAGATTGTATATTCAAATACTTTAAAATATCATCTTGCAATATACTAGAAATTTTATAATCATTATTATTTTTTTCTTTTAATTTCTTTCTCCGATAATCAAAAGCAATATTTTTAGCATTCCATCTTTCAATTAATATAGATGAAACATTAACTCTATTTATACCATTACTAGAAAGTATACCCATAATTATATTAGCAGCAACTAAAAAACTAGGAGTAACATCTTTTAAGTTTCCAAAATCATATTTATCACAAGTATCCCCCTTTACATCAAAATTCTCATTTATTTTATATAATTTTCTATCAATTTTCTTTCTATAAATCTCATTAATAATCTTATTCTTATCATTTTGTATAGCATATAAATAAGCATAGTTATTACTAGTCCCAACATAAACTCTAGGAAATTCATATAAATAATTATCTAAATCATCCATAAGAAAAATTCTAAACGAATAAGGTGTTTCATTACCTAATCTATTTTTAATAGCACAAACCTCAATATTAGCATCTATTACATTACTATAACCAACAACCCTTCTATCACTATAATAAACCATAATTTCATCATCAAGAAAATTAATTCTTTTCTTTAAAAAAGAAATAGGATCATTAAAATCACTTAGTGTAGCATTAGCCCACAACAAAGTCATAATAACCTTTTCTCTACAAATCCCATCCTCCAAATCATCAAAAACGCTTCTTCTAACCTCTTCCTCATAATTACTATCATCATAAAATTTAATAGCCCTCTTAACATAATCAACTAATAATCTATCAAATTCTTTTCTATTTTTAATAATCAAAGTTGGAATAATCAAATCATCATTATCACATCTAGAATCAATATAAATATTATCCTCTAAAATCATAGTCTTAAAAACTACATTATAATAAAAATAACAATTTACTCTACCACTAGACGCTTCTTTTATTATATTATTATAAAATATATCAAGTATCCTATCTTCCACCCTATCACCTCTTATATTTAATGTCTATCAAAAAAACTACCATATTTCTCTCGAACAATTTTACATTCAACCTTATAAAAATACTTCATAATATTTTCTATTGCATTATAACCATTTTCATAGCAACAATCTAAAACATTATTTACCCCAGCCTTAAGCTCCAAAAAATCCCTCTTATTTAAAATAACATTATCAATTGTAACCAAACCATTAGCATATTTTTTATCATTACCATCCTTAACCAAAACACCTTCATAATCACCATAAATTTTTAAAAAATTCACTACTTTCATCCTAAACTCTTCATCAATATTAAATACTTTATCCTTCATTTTTTTATCCTCCACATATATTATATCAAATATTAAAACATATTTATTAATTATTTAAAATTTTTTAATATATCCCTAACTGCCCCTAACCCTGTAACAGCAGTTGTTACAATATTATCATCCTTATCGAATCCAACTATAACAACATCCACTTTATCACTTTCATATTAATTATATAATTAAAATTTAAAATAATAATCTCTTTAATTAACAGTTAATTAAAAAAGCAAAATTATATATTCACAATATTATTTTAAACAACAACACCAACACTACTACCACAATTAGTCTTCTTAACAACAATCTTTTTATCAATTCTATCTTTAAGTTCATCAACATGACTAATAATACCAATTAATTTATCACTATCACTAAGCATTAATATAGCATTCATAGCAGATTCTAAACTATCATTATCTAAACTACCAAATCCCTCATCTATAAACATAGTATCAACTACTACTCCTCCAGAATAACTCTGAATCACATCACTCATACCAAGTGCTAAAGATAAAGAAGCTTTAAAAGATTCACCTCCAGATAAAGAAGTAATTTCTCTTCTTTTACCAGTATAATTATCAATAACTTCTAACTCTAAACCTAATTTATCACTAACCTTAGTAGCCTCAATTTTTCTAGAAAGTAAATATCTAGAATCAGTCATATAACTAAATCTCTTATTAGCACTCACCAAAACATTATCAAAATAACTAGCTTGTACATATTGTTCAAATTCTAATTTATTCTTTCCTTTAATATTGCCATTAGCAGTATTTGACAAATCCTCATAAATAGCCAACTCATCTTCTATCTTTTCATACTTTTTATATACAGACTCTAACTTATCATAAACTATTTTATTATTAGAATACTTACTATGAACACTTTTAAGAGACAACTCTATTTCAGACAATTCATTATCCATTTGACATTTTTTCTGTTTTAAAGAACTAACATCTATTCTTTCTTTATTCTTAATTACTTCACTTAAAGTATTTAATCTACTATTTAAATCATCTACTTTCTTATCATAATTACTAACTTCTAACTCATAACTAGCACATATCTCATCATCTAATTTAACAGATAAATAATCTTTCTCTAAAACATAACCAAGATTCTTATAACTACTACTATATTTTAAAGAAGCTATTTTTCTATCATTATTTAATTTATCTAACTCTTTATTAATAACATCAATAACAGATTCTAAACTAGTTTTCTTACTTAATAATTCTTCATACTTACTAGTTACATCATTTATATATTTATTAACCCTCTCTATCTCTAAACTAACCTTACTAATTTTTTCATTAACTAATTCCTCCGTATCTTCATCATTAATCAATGAACTTTTACTATCAATACTAGCTTCTATATAACTAATCTCTTTTACAATATCACTAATATTATATTCACTAACATCAATACCTTTATCTTTTACATTACTATAATTATCTAACTTACTATATAAGTCATTAACATCTATATCTTTAACTTCATTATTACTAATCTCTAACTTTTGTCCTAAAGAATTAACTTCTTCACTAGACTTATCTAATTCAACTTGACAATTATCTAATTTTTCCTTTATTAAATCTAAATCATGCTTAGAAATATAATCACCATCCAAACTAGCTGGATTAGGATGATCTAAACTACCACATACAGGACAAGGACAATTATCTTTTAAATCACTAGCAATTATACCAGCTTGACTATCAATAAATTTATTATACATTAAATTATAATCACTAGCTAATTTATTATACTTATCCTTAATCTTCAACAAAGAAGCTTTTTTTTCTAAATAATCATTATTAAGTTTTTTATTATCATCTACTAACTTTAAAAGATCATTTAAAGAGTTTAACTCTAATAAATTATAAATATTCCTCTTCTCCATAAGTTCTTTATTAAGAGAATCTAACTCTAAAAACAAAGGTAACATATTCTCTAACTTACTTAAATCTAACTTCAAAACATCAATCTTTTTTCTTGATAAATTCAAATTATTATATTCATCTAAAACATCAGTATATTCCTGTTCTACTTCACTATACAATTTCTTATTATCAACTAAATCACTATCTTTATCTTTAATTAAATTATCTAATCTTAAAACCTCATTATAACAAGGCATTACTTTATCCATAATTTCTTTATTTTTACTAACAATTAATCTTTTATTATCAATATTATCTTTTTCATTCATCAGTATTTTAAGAGACTTATCAACTGTCTCATATTTATCAAAACTATCATTAATTAAATTAGCATTACTAATATCATTTGTAATATTTTGTATCTTATTTAAAATATTTGTCTTTTCTTCGTCTAATTTGTCTTCTTTCTCCTTATCTTTACAAATTACTTTACTAATAATATCAAAAAATTCTTTAATATCTCTATCATTTAACATTACATCATCATCAACTATAAAACTTTCCTTCAAATTATCTATAACCATACCAACTTTTTCATATTCTGACTTTACATCCAAATATTTTCTTTTTAAACTATCACTAATATCTCTATAAATATAAGTATTAAAAATCTTTCTAAATATTTCTGCCCTATCACCAGGTTTAGCTAACAAAAGCTTTAAAAACTCCCCTTGAGCTATCATTGAAATTTGTTTAAATTGAGATGAATTAATACCTAAAATTTCTTCACATTTTTCTGTTACATACTTATCTCCTGTAATAACATTATCCAGATACTCACAAGAAGCATCACCACTAACTTGAGTATATCCTTCCCCCCTTTTCTTCTTACGCATGTATCCAAGACTTCTTGTTACCTTATAACTAATGTTTTTATGTATAAACTCTAAAATAACAAAAGTTTTAACATTATCATCTGCAAAATCACTTCTAAAAGAACTTTTTCCTCTATTACTACCACTAGCAATACCAAAAAGAGCAAAACATATAGCATCAAAAATAGTAGTCTTACCACTACCAGTATCACCCGTAATTAAAAAAATACCATTATCAAACTGCGTAAAATCAATATAAACTTGATCTTTATAAGGACCAAAAGCACTAATTGTAACATTAATTGGTCTCATCAGATACCTCCTTAATAATCCTTAAAACTAACTTTTCTCTCTTACTATCTAATTCTATATTATTTTGTTCTTTATAAAAACTTTTAAACAATTCTAATGGACTTTTTTCCTTAACACTACTACTATCATCATTAATTTTATCATTAGAAATAATAGTTCTAGCATTTCTATACTCTAACCTCAAAATATTTTTATAAACACATCTTAACTTTCCAATAGCATCAACAACATAATCAGAATCAGTAACAATAGCATTAATATAATCATCCCTATTTCCTAACATATAAAACTTTTTATCTAATAAATCACTAATATTCCCTTTAATTACTCTCATATCTCTAATTGGCTTAAGACTAACTAACTCTATACTAATATCATTCTTATCATTAAATTCAATAATAGGTACACTCTTTTTTTGATTAACTTCACTAAAAGAATACTTTAAAGGACTACCAGCATATCTAATTGTATCTCTAGTAAGCCTTTGTGCCCCATGAACATGCCCCATAGCAACATAATCAAATTTAGAAAAATTACTAACATCAACATTATCAATACCACCTAAAGAAATTACTTCCGAATCACTTCTTAAAACATCAACACCACTAGCAGTAACAAATTGATGAACCATAATAATATTTCTCTCATCTAAATTTACTGAAGTATTATCAATAATACATTTAATAGCATCATTATATGTACTAATAGACTCCTCTAGAAAATATTTTCTAACATCTACTGGCTTCACAAATGGAAGCATATATATATTTATATTCCCATAATCATCTTCTAAAACTTCATGTCTTAATTTTCCATTAAAAACACCTTCTATAAAAACACCATTATCAATAAATAATTCATTTCCAAAAGATAACCTATCCTTTGAATCATGATTACCAGCAATAACAAAAGTCTTCTTACCAAGTTTATACAATCTAGTTAAAAAAGAAGAAAATAAATTAACAGCCTCTACACTAGGTACTACTTTATCGTAAACATCCCCAGCAATCATAACAACATCAATATCTCTTTTGATAACTATATCAATAATAACATCTAAAATATATCTCTGATCATCAATCATAGACTCTTCAAAAATATTCTTCCCCAAATGCAAATCTGATAAATGCATCAACTTCATCATACCACCACCTAATTATCAATAAAATTATAAACTATTAATCAGCAATCTACAATATAATTAACAAAAAAAGACTTCAGTACAAATACCAAAATCTCAATATTAAACAAAATCTATATTAGACCTGTTCGGCAAGCTCAATTATAAATTTTGATTATATAAACAACAAATTATTCTTAACCTTTTTTCAT
>CALVPO010000083.1 GCA_944351345.1 uncultured Bacilli bacterium
GGGTTAGAAAAATGGAGTCTTGTTATAACTCCATATGCTAACTAAAATTGTAAGATTTATTTTTGAAAATTCCCTAAAACTGGTATTGAAACAAAAATGTATGTTGAAAAACATATTTTTAGAATCAGTCCTGATACATCAGAAAAATTACCTAAATCTTTTTATAGTGATGTAACATATAATGATGATTTAAAAATACTTGTTGTTTCTTTAGGTAATTATTTTTCTATTCCATATAATAAAATAAAAGAATTAATATTTGATTTAACTAATGGTGTTATAGATATTTCAGAAGGAACTATTGATAATATTTATGAAGAGTTTAGTAATAAAACTGAGGATACTTTAAATAATATAACTAATAATATATTAAACGGAACTTACCAACATACAGATGAAACAACTACTAAAGAAAATGGTAAAGATACTTATTATCGTGGATATGCAAACGAATATAATGTACTATATAAATATCATCATAAAAAAGGAGATAAACCTATAGAGGAAGACGGTATTTTAACTAATTATTATGGAACAATTATATCTAATCATGATACAGGTATTTTTAAGTATGGAACAAATAATCAGGATTGTATTATACATTTTGGTAGATATTGTATAGAAAAAGAGCAAAACATTAATAATGTTTCTTGGCCTATGGAACTGTATAGATTATTACTAAAGTTTGAAGTAAATCGTAAAATACTTTCTAAATTTGGAAGAAAAGAATTCACTTTAGAAGAGATAAAAATAATGGAAGATGAATTTGACAGCATATTATCTAGAGCAGTAAAAGAAAACAACGGTATACTTTCTTCTTATTGGAAAGAAAAAACAAATACTTTGCTAAACCGATGTATAAAATACAAACAGAGCATGTTATTTTATATTTATGATTTTACTATTCCATATGATAATAATTTTATAGAAAGAGCCTTAAGAATGATAAAAGGGAAAACAAAGGTATCAGGTGGATTTAGAAGTGAGAAAGGAGCAATAAGGTTTGGAAAAATTATGAGCATTATTAAAACTGCAAGATTGAGAAATCTAAATCCATTCGATTGTATAAAAGCAATATTTGAAGGACAGACATTGTTTGTCTGATTTTTTGCGTACAAAAAAAACTAACAAATAAATTAATATTCATTAGTTTATGGCTGAGTAGTAACATAGTTTTTATAATATAAATTCCTTATTAATTAATTTTATTGTTTAATTTATAAATAAAATGCTATAATTATTTTACAATAGAAGGAGAGTATAATGCATAATAAAAGAATATATAAATTTGATAATTTAAAATTTTTATTAATATTATTGGTCGTAATAGGTCATTTTGCCGATTTATACGTTTCTAAATATAATAGCATGAGATTTATATTTATTGTCATTTATTCTTTCCATATGCCTCTTTTTCTATTTATCACAGGATTATTTCAAAAAAGAATTAATTCTTTTAAAGATATCTCATTACAAAAAATTCTATTTTATATATTTTTAATATATTTTATGAAAATATCAATGTTTTGTGTAGGTAAACATTATCAATCTTTTAGTTCATTTGAACTGTTTTCTGGTACTGAAGGATATTGGTATTTAAGTGTAATAATTATTTATACCTTAATACTTCCAATTATAAGTAAATTAAAATTTTCTTATATATTAATATTCAGTTTGATAATGGGATTAGTTGTTGGATATGACAATTCTATAAATGATTTTCTTTATTTATCAAGGGCTATTGTATTCTTTCCTTTTTATTTATTAGGGTACAATTATTCCAACAATAAGAAAAAAATTTTAGAAATTACCAGTAATAAAAAATTAAAAGTTATTGCAATTATAATTATAATTGCTTTTCTATGTTATTGTATTAATAATTTAGATTCTATATATAGATACAGAGCACTATTTACAGGAAGAAATCCTTATAGTTATATTGCAGATTTAAATTGTACTTATAAACATAGACTACTTACATATTTTATTTCATTTATAATTTGTTTTTGCATTATTTGTATTATACCTAATAAAAAAATAAAAATAATTACTAATTTAGGAAAAAAAACACTTCAAGTTTATGTATTGCATCAAACAATTATTATGTTTATGAATGGGATAGGATTATTTAATCAACTAGAGAAAATTTTTTCCGATTATTTCATATATATATATTTATTAATTGCTGTAATATTAACCTTTTTCTTGTCTTTAAGATTATTTACAAAAATATTTAACTATATAAAAAATACTATGTTTGTGAATTAAAGAAAAATTATTTTAACTTCTCTTTATAGTTATGGAAAATTTACTATTTCCACGATAATTACCATTTTTATCAAAATCATCATCGTCATAAGTAAAAGCAGTTAAAATTATATCAGAAGTTATAAGTTCTGTATTATAACTTCCAGTTAATTTTATTGAGGTAAGTATTGTAGAATTATTATATTCATCTTGTGATACATGGTCATACCATCCACTAGTTTGATTAATATCATCATATAAATATATTTGAATATAATCAAATATTTCATTAGTATCGCCAGGTGATAAAATATATTTAGATATCGTAGTATTTTTATTAGTTGTAAATTCTATTTTATAACCTATTTTATAATTATCTATATTTTGGTAATTAGTATAATAGTTATTCCAAATTTCTTTTTGATTTGTTCCAGGAATTTCATTTTCAGTAGTATAGTATACTTCTAAAGAACATAAATCAATACCTTCATTCCAATCAGTAGTATATTCTTTTAATAATTTTCTATTAGTTTGTGAATTTGTATATAAATACAGACCTAATTTAATAGGATTATTATCTACATAATTTTCTTCTACTTCTTGAATTTTTGCTTCTTTATCAATAACTTTATCATCTACTTTAGATTCCTTTTTTTGATTATTAGAACAACTAGTAAATAATAATAAAATTAATAATATACTTAAAATTTTTTTCATAATTACATCCTTTCCTTATCACTATTTTACCATATATAAATTATTTTGAATATATTATTTTTTATAATAAAGTTTAACTCAGATAATTAGTAATTAATTTTATTGTATTAACTTATTTTAGATGATATAATCTATCCATAATATAAGTGGGGTGAGTTTGTTGAAAAAAAGAAATTTAGGAATTGATTTACTTAGAATTATTTCTATGTATATGATAGTTATTTTACATGTATTAGGTCAGGGTGGTATTTTATTTAATTTAGAAATTTTTTCGAATAAATATAATATAGCATGGATTTTAGAAATAATTTGTTTTTGTTCCGTTAATTTATATGGATTTATTACAGGATATGTTATGACTGGTTCTAAATTCAAATATAAGAAAATTATAAATTTGTGGATAAGTGTTATATTTTGGTCAGTATTATTAACTATTACAATGAGTTTAATATATCCTAATACAATAGATAAAAGAGATATAATAAAATCATTTTTCCCAGTTATATACAATGAATATTGGTACTTTAGCTCTTATGTATTATTATTTTTTTGTATTCCTTTTATTTCTAAATTTATTGATATTTTAGATAAAGCTACTTATAAAAAATTATTAATAACTATAATATTTTTTATGTCAATTGTAGGAATAGTATATGATCCATTTGTTATAGTATCTGGAAATAGTTTTATTTGGTTACTTGCATTGTATATAATAGGTGCTTATATAAAAAAATATGGTTTATTTAATAATATCAAAAGTATCTATATATTTTTTTTGATTTTATTAATGGCGGGATTAACTTTTTTAATAAAATATTTTATTTTAAAAAATCCTTATATTTTTTCTGAACTTCTTAGCGATGGCTTTCTTGTAAAGCATAACTCATTTACAATTTTATTTGCATCTATTTTAATTTTTGTCATGTTAATAAGGTTAAAATTAAATAACAAATATCTAAAAAGATTCATAAAAAGATTATCGCCAGCTACATTTTGTATTTATATTATTCATACACAAAGTTGGGTATGGGTATTATTTATGAAAGATAGATTCAAAAGTTTAATAAATTATAATAGTATCATAATGATTTTATTAGTTTTATTTTATGCTTTTATGATTTATATGTTATGTTCTTATTTAGAAATGATTAGAATATATATATTTAAAAAATTTAAAATAAATAAAATTGAAAATTTTATATACAAAAGAATAAAAAAAATATACTTAAATATATTTTAGATTGTATAAATCATATATTTTTGATATACTTTATTAAGAGGTGATATGAATTATGAAAATATTAGTAACAGGTGGAACTGGCTATATAGGTAGTCACACATGTGTAGAATTATTAAAAAATGGCTATGAAGTAGTAATAATAGATAATCTATGTAATTCAAAAAAAGAAGTAGTAGATAATATAGAAAAAATAACGAACAAACAAGTGCAGTTTGTAGAAGGTGATGTTAGAGATAAAGATTTATTAAGAACTATATTCAAAAATAATAAAATTGCAGCTGTCATTCATTTTGCCGGACTAAAAGCTGTAGGAGAGAGTGTAGAAAAACCATTATTATACTATCAAAATAATTTAGATAGCACACTTAATTTATGTGAAATAATGAATGAATTTAATGTAAAAAAACTTATATTTAGTAGCAGTGCTACTGTATATGGAAATCCAGTAAAATTACCTATAACTGAAGATATGGAAGTAGGAAAAACGACAAACCCATATGGAACAAGCAAATATTTTTTAGAAAGAATCTTAAGTGATTTATATATATCTGATGAAGACTGGAGCATTACTCTTTTAAGGTATTTTAACCCAGTAGGAGCACATGAATCAGGACTATTAGGAGAAGATCCAAATGGTATTCCTAATAATTTAATGCCATATATTGTTAAAGTAGCAACTAATGAATTAGAGTGCTTGTCAGTATTTGGAAATGATTATGATACACCAGATGGAACAGGTGTTAGAGATTATATTCATGTAGTAGATTTAGCACGAGGACATGTTATGGCAATAGATAAAATATTAAATACAACAGGTGTTAATATTTATAATTTAGGAACTGGAGTAGGCTATAGTGTACTAGATTTAGTTAATACTTTTGAAAAAGTTAATGGAATTAAAATAAATAAAAAAATAGTAGGAAGACGTGCTGGAGACATAGCAGCTTGTTATGCAGATTCTACTAAGGCATATAAAGAACTAGGTTGGAAAGCAGAATTAAACTTAGAGGATATGGTAAAATCATCATATAACTATGCATTAAAAAATAAGAATGGGAAGTAATATGAAAAAAGTTATGTTCATATCTAGTACAGGCGGACACTTAGATGAATTAATGCAACTAAAAAGTATGTTTAAAAACTATGACTATCATATTGTAACAGAAAAAACTAAATCAAATTTATCTTTAGCTAAAAAATATAAAAATAGAGTTAACTACCTAATATATGGTAGTTATACAACTACTCTTAACAAATTTACATATCCTTTCAAACTATTACTAAATACCTTAAAAAGTCTATATTTATATATAAAAATAAGACCAAAATATATCATATCAACAGGTGCTCATACAGCAGGACCTATGTGTTTAATTGGTCATATATTTGGCAGTAAAATAATATACATAGAAACATTTGCTAACAGTAAAAGTAAAAGTAAAACAGGAAAAATAGTTTATAAATTTGCTGATTTATTTATAGTACAATGGGAAAGCATGTTAGAACTATATCCTAATGCTATATATGGAGGTTGGATATTTTAATGATATTAGTCACATTAGGAACACAAGATAAACAATTCAAAAGATTATTAGATAACATTCAAAAAGAAATAGATGCTGGAAATATAAAAGATAGAGTAGTTGTTCAAGCAGGATATACTAAATATAATAGTAAAGATATGGAAATATTTGATCTAATAGATAGAGACAAATTTAATGACTTAATAAATAAATGTGATTTATTAATAACTCATGGAGGAGTAGGTTCAATATTAACAGGACTAAAAAATAATAAAAAAGTAATAGTTTGTCCAAGATTATCAAAGTATAAAGAACATATTAATGATCATCAAGTTCAAATAGTAGATAATTTTTATAGTAGTGGTTATATATTAAAATATTGTGAAGAAGATAACCTAAAAGAAATATTAAAACAAGCAAAAAAATTCAAACCAAAAAAATATATAAGCAATACAGATAATTTTATTAAAATTATAGAAAAATTTATAAATGAAAACTAAAGCCTGAATTATTTTCAGTGCTTTTTATTTAACTATTTTTTATAAACACACCTTAAACAACATTTATGAATTTACTATGAAAGTATTGAAATTTAATTAGTTATTTGATATAATAAAATTAAGAT
>CALVPO010000084.1 GCA_944351345.1 uncultured Bacilli bacterium
ATAATACTCTCTATCAGTAACACCTTTAATTTTTCCATATATTGCTCTATCTATATTAACAAATCTTCCAGATAACCCCTCAGCAGGAGTCGCTAAACAAGTAAAATTTAAATTATACTTAGATGAATATTCGTCACACTTTTCCCTCATAAACTTAATAATTTTAAGTCCTAATTTTTGAGCTTCATCTGACTCTCCATGGTGTTTACCAATCAAAGCCTTCAAACACTCAGCAAGGCCTATAAATCCAATACTTAAAGTTCCATGTTTCAAGACTTTTCTCAATCTATCAGTAGGCTTTAATTTCTCAGAATCTATCCAGACACCTTGCTCTAATAAAAATGGAAAATTATATGATCTTTTATTACATTGAACTTCAAATCTTTCTAGTAATTGATCTTTAACTGTATCCATAAGTTCTCCTAAATCTTTAAAGAACCCATTCAAATCAGTCTTTTCATTTTTTACTATTCCATGATTAATTCCTAGTCTAGGTAGATTAATTGAAGTAAATGATAAATTTCCACGTCCAGGAGTTATAGCTTTATTAGGATCAACAACATTACCTATTACTCTAGTCCTACATCCCATATAACAAACCTCAGTATTATAATCTCCTTTATAGTATTTTTTATTAAATGTTGAATCCATGAACGAAAAGTTAGGAAACAATCTCTTAGCAGATACCTTACAAGACATCTTAAATAAATCATAATTAGGATCACCAGGATTGTAATTAACACCTTCCTTAACTTTGAATATTGAAATTGGAAAAATTGGTGTCTCATTCTTACCAAGTCCAGCATCAACTGATAATAAATAATTTTTCATAACCATTCTACCCTCAGGTGAGGTATCAGTTCCAAAATTTATGGAAGAAAATGGTACTTGTGCTCCCGCTCTTGAATGCATAGTATTTAAGTTATGTACAAAAGCTTCCATAGCCTGATATGTAGCTCTATCAGTTTTAGAACTTGCAATATCATAAGCTTTCTCAAAAATTCTTCTAACTTCCTTACTTTCTTTATAATAATTACTAAACATTCCAATATCAAATTCAATAGAATCTAATTTATCAATATCTCTAGCAATTTTATCCATATTTACAAAACTAATAAAATCTGTAAACTCTAATAGTTCATATAAAGCTTGTTTATATTCCTTTTTAAATGTTTTAAGAACACCAGGAGCCATATAAAAATCAAATGCTGGAATACTTTGACCTCCATGTTGATCATTTTGATTAGACTGAATTGCTATTGCAGCTAGGGCACTATAAGAATTTATTGATTGTGGTTCCCTTAAATGCCCATGTCCAGTTGAAAAACCGCCTTTAAATAATTTGTTTAAATCTATTTGCATACAAGTAGTAGTACCCATTGCAAAAAAGTCCATATCGTGAATATGTATATCTCCTTCTTCATGTAAAACAGCATATTTATGTTTCATTAAATAAGCTTTAGCAAATTCTTTACTAACTGTAGAACCATATTGTAGCATAGTTCCCATAGCAGAATTACCATCTATATTGGCATTTTCTCTCTTAGCATCCTCTTCAAAAGCACTTTTTAATCCTAATCCTTCCAATGATTTTAAAAACTTATGCATCTTCTTTTCATCAGAAAATAATTTTCTAGATTGTGCTCTTCTTTCTCTATATTCAGAAAAAGATTTGTATACATCGTCATAATTATACTTTTTTAACATCTCTTCAATCATATCTTGAATATTTTCAATTTTAATTTTTTCTTCATTCTTATAATCTTTTATTATTTTTTTTATAACACTTTGATAAACTTTTTGAATATCCTTTGTTGTATACTCAACTGTCTCATCTTCCTTTTTAGATACCCCATCAAAGCCTTTTTTTATTGCCATAGCAACTTTAGTAGTATCGAAATCAACTTTTTTACCATTTCTTTTTACAACTTTTAAGTTATCTAAAGCTTTATCATTTATAATGCTCATTTACTTCTCCTCCTACCTTGATTACATACTAATTATAAACATCATATATCTAATTTGTCAATACATTTTTTAAAAAAATACGAACACTTTATTAACTCAATGTTTTTTATTTTTTTAAACATTTTAAAAATAAGGCTTTTTTTGTTTTTTTATTTTTTATTTTTTTAAAAAATATATTTTTTGTATATTATATCAAAAAAATTCTTTATTTTATAGGGTTTAGTTAATTTTTATACCATAAGTGTTTTTTTATTTTTTTTAAAAAAATCAATATTTATAATATTTATAATTTTCATTTTCTTAATTTTTTTATATTTTATTTAATATCAAAATTAATTTTGTTCGTATTTTTAAGAATCATTAAAGTTAATTTTTATTATAAAACATTTATATTACATATGATTAAAACAGTTACTTAATATAAACAAAATGTTTGTATTATTTTTTTGGAAAATAACACCATTAAAAAATCATCATAAAATGAATATTAATATAGTTTAAGTTAATAATATTAGTGGGTGATAAAAATGGGAAAGAAAAGAACTTCAAACAACAAGAATGCTTCAACAAATAAAAGTTGCAATATGAGTGGTGCAAAATGTAATAACGCTACAAATAAAAGCACTAATATGAATGAAGCAAATTCATCTAAAAATAGCCTAAATTAATGGCTATTTTTTCTTAATATTATTTTTTTAATAGAACCACCATCTAACGACCATAATTGATATAACAACAGCCGTTAAATCAGCAAGTAATCCAACAATAAGAGAATACTTTATTTTCTTTATACCAACAGTTGAGAAATAGAGTCCAATAATATATAATGTTGTATCTGAACTTCCCTGAATAATAGATGCTGCTCTTCCAATAAAACTATCAGGACCATATGTTTTAAAAAGATTATCCATAATAATTAAAGAAGAATTTCCAGATATAGGTCTCATTATTGAAAGAGTAACTAATTCACTCGGAAATTTCAAATAATTAAAAAAAGGACTAATAAAATTAACAATATCATTAATAATATTACTTTTTATTACAATATTTATACATACAGTCATAGCAAAAATAGTAGGAAATATCTTTAAAGCCATAAATAAACCTTCTCTTACACCATTCAAAAAAAATTCATATAAGTCTACTTTCTTAAAAAAGCCATATAAGATAACAAACAAAACAATAAAAGGGATAATAATAGCCTGCATTAATTTTTCCTCCAAACATAATAAAAAATTCGATCAAAAACAAGCGCTAAAAAACAAGAAAGGAATGTCGTTATTATACAAGCTGGAATTATTTCAGTCGGATTTCCTGAATTATTTAATGACCTAATACTAATAATAGTGGTAGGAATTATAGTAACAGATGCTGTATTTATAACAAGAAAGGTTATCATACTTCTACTAGCAACCGCTTTATTAGAATTATCCTCTTGCATACTCTTCATAGCTTTTAAACTAAAAGGCGTTGCTGCATTACCAAGGCCTAACATATTCATAGCTATAGAAGTAGCAATATAGCTAATAGAATTGCTATTTTTTTTAAGTTCTGGAAATAAAAGATGAATAAATTTAGATAATAAAGAAGAAATTTTTTTAATCAAACCAGACTCTTCAGCTATCTTCATAATTCCAAGCCATAAACAAAGCAGAGGAATCATTTTAATAATCATAGAAATAGCTGTATCACCTGATGTAATCAAACTATCATTAACCGCATTTATATTACCACTTATAAAACTATAAACTACACCTAAAACAATAAATATACCAAAAATATAATTTATCATGAAAATATCTCCTTAATTTTATCAAATATATTTTTATTATCATTCTTTTTTTTATCCTTCTTTATATAAATATCTTCTGTATATATTAAATTTTTATTTAAATATATCTGATACTCACCAACTTTGTCTCCTGATTTATAATCTTTCTTTTTCTTAAGCTTAATCTTTCCTGTCATATTTTTTAATTCACTATTTTTAACAGGAATATAAACATCATTTTTTATATAAAATCTGCCCTTATAATACTTATCTTTATTAATTTTAAACGTATCTTTATCTAAAAATTTATACGACTTATATTCATTAAAAGCATTTTCATACAAAGATTTATGTGTATTCCAATCATCTCCATCTTTTAATGTTACAACAATTAAATCAATATCATTCTTACTAGCCGTTGATACTAATGTTCTTCTTGCTTTTTCAGTGTATCCCGTCTTTCCTCCAGTTATATAATCATAATTAAGAAGTTTATTCTTATTCTTCCAAACATAAGTTTTTTTATTTGTTTTTAATGTATAACTTTTAGTGCTTACTATTTCCCTGTAATCAGCATATTGCATTGCATATCTAGTCAAAATAGCCATGTCATAAGCAGTAGAATAATTACCACCATCATCATTATCTAAACCACTAGGATTAACAAAAGTAGTATTAACCATACCTATCTCCCATGCTTTTTTATTCATATCATCAACAAATTTTTTAACACTACCTGAGGTATATTTAGCAACCATAAGAGCCGCATCATTACCAGACCTAAGCATAAGCCCATACAATAATTCTCTCAGACTTAACTTTTCTCCAATTTCAATATAAATACCTGATCCATACGATTTTAAAATAGTATCATCAACAACAACTTCTTTATCTAACTTTCCAGACTCAATAGCAATAACAGATGTCATAATTTTAGTAATACTAGCAATCAGCATCTTTCTATTATAATTCTTCCCCTCTAATACTCTACCCGTAGTCTGATCCATTAATACATAGGAAGCTGCTGTACTAGTACTAGCATTAACTCTACCTATACATAAAAAAAATATAAAAACCAATAACAAAATCTTCTTCATACTATTCACCTATAAAATAATATGATTTTTTTTATTATTTAGTCTTTATATTTAAATTTTTAACTATATTACAATATTTATTTAATTAATATTCCTTCTTAAATCTTCCTCAATTAAATTAGTTCTGCTACTATTAATAATATTGGTAACTCAAATAATAAATTAATTAAAAAAACTATAATTATAATTAAGATATTACCTAACCATTGATAAAATATTATCTATAATTAACACCTTAACTACTAATGCCATAATTAAGTACAAAATAAAATATAACACCTGCAAAAACAATTATAGCTATAATAAGCAGAATTATCTTTAAAACATTATGACTTTTTTCATCATAAAAATCATCATCAGCAAAATCTTTCTTTGAAAAATGATAAGAACTAGTAAAAAAGTCATCATCAACTTCAGGTTCACGAGCTTTATCTAAACTCTCTTTTTTTATTATATCTATATCACTAGTATCTCCAGTAGGAAAAAACTTATCTTCTTTCTTATTACCACTATTTTCTTTATTTATAGGCTTAGTAATTATAGTATTTTCTGTTGGTTTTAAATCAGAAAGCAAATCCAAAGATAAATCTGTATCACTATCTTCTGGCAAAACTTGATTTATCATAGGATCCATAGATATATTTCTAGTATGATATTTCATCTCTCTAGTCATAGTTAAATTATCAGGTTCATTGTTATGTTCCTGCACTACTTTATCTGAATTACTACTATCATAATTATTATAAGCATTCTTAATATCAGTAATAGATAAATCAGAATCTTCTAAAGTTGATAAAATACTTTTACTCTTATTTACTATATTATTTCGAGGCTCTTTTATCTTATTATTCTCATATTTAGCTTTTTCTAATAACTTATTAATATCATATATCTTTTTATCATCTATATTTCTTTTTCTAGGCTCAATTACATCTAAATTATCACGATTATTAACATTTCTTTCTCTAGTTCTATTATTTGATAATATTTCTTTTAATCTATCCATATCTATCTCATCTGTATTATCTTCCATCGGAAGATTATCTAATCCCCTATAACTACCATATACCTGTTTATAAAGCTTAGAATTACGATTACTCCTAGATAATTGTCCATTATTGTCATTACTACTATTTAAATATCTATCTGTCCTGCTATCCATAATAACACCTCATATCTTTATATATATAATACCATAATTATTTAAATTTTAAAATATTATTATAATAATTTACACTAAAATAATCGAGTAGAGAAAATTAAATAGATTTTCTCTATTTTAATTTGTCCCTCTCACACCACCGTACATACCGTTCGGT
>CALVPO010000085.1 GCA_944351345.1 uncultured Bacilli bacterium
TACGATACTAAATTAAAAATTATGTGTACTATATATAACATGAATTTAAATTAGAGCTTTCCGAACAGTTCTAATATTGTTTTTTTGTCTTGTTGATAATAATTTTTAATATTGATATTGTTTGAGAAGGAGTGTTTGTTTGTGAAGGTATATAATACGTTAACTAGAAAATAGAAGAATTTGTTCCTAATGAAAAAGGAAAAATAAAAATGTATACTTGTGGTCCTACAGTGTATGATTATCAGCACATTGGTAATTTGAGAAGTCATGTTTCTGAAGATTTGTTTGAAAAAGCTTTTGAATATTTAGGCTACAAAGTAACGCGAGCTATGGTTATAACTGATATTGGTAAATTGAACAAAGACGGTGAAGATAAAATTATTAATGCTATGTTTAAAGAAAAAAAATCATTTAAATTTCTTACTGATTTTTATACAAAGGATTTTAGAAATGATTGTGAGATGCTTAATATAAGATGGCCTGAGATAGTTGTGCCTGCATCGAGTGAAATAGATATGTATATAAAGATGATTCAAAAGTTATTAAAAGATGGTTATGCTTACAAAAGTAATGGTAATATTTATTTTGATACTTCAAAATGTAAAAATTATTATGAATTAGTTGGAAATAATACTGATAGTCTATTATATAATAATGAGGAAGATATTGTAGAAGGAAAAAATAAAAAGAATTCTAATGATTTTGCTTTATGGTTTACGAATTTGAATTCTAAGTTTGGTGTTTCAGAATTACAGTGGGATAGTCCTTTTGGAAAAGGGGTTCCTGGATGGCATATTGAATGTTCTGGAATTGCAATAAAGTATTTAGGTGAAAATTTGGATATTCACTTTGGTTCTAAGGGTGCTATATTTCCTCATCATACTAATGAAATTGCTCAAAGTGAAAGTTATTTAGGTCATAAGTGGTGTAATTATTGGGTTCATTTATCTTGGTTATTAGTTGATAATCAGAAAATGAGTAAAAGTGTTGGTAATATGATTACATTAACTAAATTAAAAAATGACGGATATAATCCATTAGCTTTTAGATTCTTCTTATTAAATACTAATTATTATGATGAAGTTAATTTTAATTATAAACTTTTTGAAGAGTCTAGTATAAAATATAATGAATTGTTAAATTCTATTTCTGATATAGAAAAAAATGGAAAAATGAATAAGGTGTTGTTTGATAAATATGATATGCAATTTAGATTCTATTTAGAAGACAATTTAAATACTATTGGTTTATTAAATTTATTGTATGAATTAATAAAGGATACTAATGTTAACGGTATAACTAAATTAAATTTGATTAATGCTTGGGATAAAGTTCTTTGTTTAAATTTGGTTAATTAATTTTGTTATTATAATTATGGAGGAGTGGAATGAGTTTAAAAATATATAATGTTCTTTCTAAGAAAAGGGAAGAGTTTGTTCCTAGAGAAGATGGGAAAGTAAAGATGTATGCTTGTGGTATTACTGTATCTGGTGATGCTCATATAGGGCATGCTTATCAAGCAATCATATTTGATACTATAAAGAAGTATTTGGAGTATAGTGGTTATAAAGTTACTTATGTTAGAAACTATACTGATGTTGATGATAAAATTATTGTAAAAGCAAGAAGTCTTGGGGTTAATCCTCTTGATTATGCTAATAAAATGATTGATAAAACTGATAGAGAATTATCTTTACTTGGTGTAGATAAGCCTACTATTTGTGCTAGAGCTACTGAGTGTATTGATGATATGATTAAATTTATTCAAAAATTAATTGATGCTGGTCATGCTTATAGTACGGATAGTGGTAATGTGTTTTTTAGAGTTTCTTCTTTTCCAGAGTATGGAAAGCTTTCTAGAATAGTTGCTAGTGATAATATTTCTTCAGTAAGAAAGGAAATGGAACCTGATAAGATTGATGATAGGGATTTTGCTTTATGGAAAACGGCAGGAGCTGATGAGATTTTTTGGCAGTCTCCTTGGGGAGTTGGTAGACCTGGATGGCATATTGAATGTTCTACTATGAGTATGAAATTTTTAGGAGAAACTATAGATATTCATGGTGGTGGTAGAGATTTGATTTTTCCACATCATGAAAATGAAATAGCTCAAAGTGAGTCTCTAACTGGTAAGCCTTTTGTGTTATATTGGTTACATAATGGATTGATTAAGATAAATGATCAAAAAATGAGCAAGTCTTTGAATAATGGTATATTGATTGAGGATATGCTTAGAGATTATAATTATGAAGTTATTAGGATGACTTTGTTAGAAAATAGCTATCGTTCTGATATTAATATTGTGGATGGTATTTTTGAACAAAATGAAGAAAAGGTATATATGATTTATAAATTATTTGATACTATTGATAAATTAGGTAATGGATGTATAGTTAATTATGATTGTGATGAATATAAGGATATTGATAGAGAATTTAGGAGTGCTATGGATAATGATTTTAATACTTCTGTTGCAATATCTCTTTTGTTTGGTTATATAAGTGAGATGAATATTTTGGTTAGAAAAAAGGATATTCAGCGTTTAGTTGATATAAAATATGCACTTGTTAATATTTATAAGGTCTTAGGGTTATTACAACAAGATTCTAGGAAGGTAGTAGAGGATATAAAAGCTAAATATATAGATATTTATAAGATTGATGTATTGGAAGTTGATAGATTACTTAAGAAGAGGCAGAGTATGAGAGAAGAGAAGAATTATTTAGAGGCTGATAAGATAAGAGATATTTTACTTGATAAAGGTATTGTTGTTAAAGATATTGGTGGTGAGGTTTTGTGGGATATTGATATTAGTTTAATAAATAAAAATAGGCTTTAATTAATATAGTTTAGTCTATTTTTTTATTTTTGTATATATTACATTGAGGTGTAAATGGCTTGTTAAAATTAATTAGTTGTTGTATAATAGTGTTAGGGAGTGGAGAAATGGAAAGATTACAGAAGGTTATGTCTTCTTTAGGCTATTGTTCTAGAAGAGGAGCAGAGAAGTTAATTATAGAAGGAAAAGTAAAGGTTAATGGAAAAGTTGTTACTGAGGTTGGTACTAAGGTTTCAAATAGTGATAAAATTTCAGTTGATGGAATGGTGTTAGATAATAATAAAAACTATGAGTACTATCTTTTATATAAGCCTAGGGGAGTTGTTTCTACTTCTTGTGATGATAAAGGTAGAAAGACTGTTGTTGATTTAATTAATACTGATACTAGAATTTATCCTGTTGGAAGATTAGATTATGATACTACAGGGGTTTTACTTCTTACTAATGATGGTTTTCTTGCTAATAAGTTGATGCATCCTTCTAATAATATTGATAAAGTGTATATTGCTAAGGTAGATGGTATTTTAGATGGTAATGATATTAGAAAATTAAAAAATGGGGTATTTGTTGATGGATATAAAACTAGTAGGGCTAGAGTTAAATTAAAAAAGGTTGATAAAAAGAAAAATACTTGTTTAGTTGAAATTACTATTCATGAGGGAAGAAATAGACAAGTTAGAAAAATGATAGAAGCTGTTGGTAAAAAAGTTTTAAAGCTTAAGCGAGAAAGATATGCTTTTTTTGATTTGAAAGGACTTAAAGCTGGAGAATATAGGCGTCTTTCTAATAAAGAGGTAGCTATTCTTTATAGTCTTATTAAGTAGTTAGTAGTGTGTAATTTAGGAGTTGGTTTGTAGAAACTAACTTTTTTAGTCTCTTTTTTAGTTAATTGCATATTAATTTAGTGAATAATGGGGGTTAAAATTAATAAATTATAAAAAAATACTAGACAAATTAACTAATATGTAATATAATAATTAACCAGTGTGTTAATTTAATTGTTTTTTAATTCGATTGGAATTTTATATTTAAGTTATAGATTAATTTTTTTATGTGTTTTGTATATAAGGAATTATTTAATATAATGTTTTAGAAGTCATTTTTTAATTATAGTTAGTAATTTTTTTGTTTTTTAAGGAGATGATACAAATGAATGAAATTGGGGAGGAAAAACTGAATAAGTTTTTATGGAAATATAGGGAAGCTTTAAATTTTTTGGAAAATCAAATTGGTTCTTTTGTTAGAAGTATGAATGTTAATGGGGAATATAATCCTATTGAGCATTTTAGTGGTAGAATAAAAAGTATTGATAGTATAAAAGGAAAGCTTAAGAGAAGAGGGTTGGAATTTAGTGTAGATAGTATTGCTGATAACCTTGATGATATTGCTGGTGTTAGAATTGTTTGTCATTTTATGAATGATTTAAATAAATTAATAGAGTTTATACGTAAGAATCCTTTTATTGAGATAATTGAAGTTGAGGATTATATTGCTAATCCTAAAGATAGTGGATATTTGAGCTATCATATGACTGTTAAGGTTCCTGTTATGGATGATAGTCAGGTTATTTATGTTCCAGCGGAGATACAAATTAGAACGATGGCTATGGATATGTGGGCTAGTTTGGAGCATAAAATTAGTTATAAACATGATTTGGATAAAAAAATATCTGATAAAGGGGTTTATCATAAGATACGTTCAATTATTAAGAATACTTCTTTGGAGACTATAAAAATGGATATGGAGTTAAAGAATATTATTGATGAACTTGAGAAGAATGATGAGAATGTTCTAGAAGGTGAAAATTATAATATTTCTAGTGATGTAGTTTCTTTTGATGTTATGGAGAAGTATAATTTAGGTTTAAATAATTTGAAATGTATTATTAATGAGATTTTTAGTGGATTTAATGAGGAAGAAAAGAAATCTATTGAATTGTTGAAATTTAGATTGAAAGAACCTAAGAGTATTTGTAAAAAATTAATGTCTAAAAATATTTATAATGTGGATGAGAGTACTATTGATAATAATTTGAATGATGTTATTGGTGGTAGAATTGTTTGTTCTTTTCTTAGTGATATGAATGCTATAATAGCTGCTATAGTTGAATATTTTGGAGCTAGTAATGTTAGGATAAAAGATTATGTTACTAGTCCTAAGCCTAATGGTTATTCTAGTTATCATATTTTAGTTAAAATTCCTGTTTATTATAAAGGAAAGACAGAATTTTTAAATGCTGAGATTCAGGTTAGAACTAAGGCGATGAATATGTGGGCTAGTTTTCATCATAAACTTTGTTATAAGAAAGAGATATCTTCTAATGATATGGAAAATATTAGAATTGCGGGAATTCTTAGGGATTGGGCTTTAAAAATAAGTAAAATTGATGAAGAGTATGATAATATTTATAGGTCTATAAAAAATAATAATATTTTAAATGATATTAATGTTAATGGAGAAACTAAGGTTAATAGTAAGAAAAGATGTCTTGTTAAGTGTTAAAATAACTAAATTGTTTTGTTTAGTTATTTTTTTCTTTTTTTGACATATTTTTTATTAGGTGATGTTATGAAGAAAGTATTTTTAATGTTAGTGATATTTTTTTGTTTTGGAGTTACTGTTTATGCAGAGGATTCTAATTTGACTAATAGTGATAGAGAGAGTGATGTTATAGATAATAATAGTTCTAATGATAATAGTAATGATAATGTAAATAGTAATTCTAATAGTTATGATAATAGTGATTTGGATACTAGTGCTGATAGTGATACTACTAATGGTAGTGATAATGATAAAAGTACTAGTGATAGTAATTCTGGTAATGGTGTTAATTTGGCTTCTAATGCTAAGAGTGCTATTATGATTGAGGCATCTACTGATAAGGTTATATTTGAAAAGAATGCTAATGAAGGATTGCCTATGGCTTCTATGACAAAGATGATGACATTGTTAATTATTATGGAGAATATTGATAATGGTAATTTAAAGTGGGATGAGAAGGTTACAGCATCAGAGTATGCAGCTTCTATGGGAGGATCACAGATTTTTCTTGAAGTAGGAGAAGAAATGACAGTTGAGGATTTAGTTAAAGGTATTTGTATAGGTAGTGGTAATGATGCTGCTGTTGCTATGGCTGAGAGAATTGGTGGTACGGAAGAAGAATTTGTTAAAATGATGAATGAAAAAGCTAA